>NZ_JBSFJC010000112.1:0-27079 GCF_053597855.1 Kitasatospora sp. NPDC001225 | reverse complement strand
CATGATGGCGGTGAACTCGCCCTGGGGGAACACGACGCTGACGTTGTCGAGGGCGACGACGCGGGTCTCCCCCTCCCCGTAGACCTTGTTCAGGCTGCTGGCTCGGGCGGCCGCGCGGCCGGTGTGGACGGCGGTTGCGGGGAACGTCACGTGGACTCCTCGGGCTGATTAACGGAATGTTTAACTCCGTAACATCATCCCAAGCTGTTCGAATGCGATTCGTATGCCACGCGGAGGGTCGGCCCCCGCCGACCCGGCGGGACGGCGGGGGGCCTTCTCCTCCTCAGGTATGACGCCGGACCCTGAGGACCAAGGGCCCCGGCAGGCTCCGGACGGTTCCGGAAGGGGCCGGGGCCCGGCCGACTACTCGACCGCCACGCCGAAGGCCGCCGCCAGCCCGGCCAGGCCGTTCGTCACCGCCCGCCCGGACGGGCTGAACTCCCAGCCGCCGGCGGCCCGGCGGAACGCCCCGAGCAGCATCGCGCTGTCCGGCACCCCGCCGGTCGGGCCCGCCCAGGCGTCCGGTCCGCCGGCGCCCGGCCCGTACGCGGCGGCGAGCGCCAGCCCGTGCACGTAGCCGAGCGGCAGCGCCGGGTGGTCCTCCTCCTCGGTGGAGACGGCGACCACCACCTCCTCGACGGCGGCCGGCAGCCGGTGCAGGTCCAGGGCCAGCCGGGCCGCCCGGGTCGGCTCGCCCGGCACCGAGCGGGTCGGGTGCAGCCGCACGGCGCCGTCCGGGTCCTGCGGGCTGTTGAAGAACACGAAGTGCTCGTCGCTCAGCACCCGGCCGCCGGCGCACAGGAAGGCGGTGACGTCCAGCTCCACCGCGTCCCCGCCGGCCGTCCGGCTCTGCCAGCTCACCGTGAGGGCGGTCTCGCGCGCCTCCTCGGACCGGTCGTTCGCGGCGGCCGTGGCGGCGGCGGAGGAGCCGTCGCCGCCGAGCCGGCCGCGCAGGCCCTGCTCGGCGAGCAGGGCGACCAGCTCCGGGCCGCTCACCAGGGCCAGCGGCTTGCCCTCGATGTAGCTGTACGAGCCGCGGCCGAAGCCCGCGGTGGTGACCAGGATGCCCTTGATCGCGCCGTGGTGGCGGACGGTGGACTCCAGGTCGCGCACCGCCGTCGGCGGGACGGTCTTCTTGTAGCGCTTCGCCTGGATCACGATCGTGCCGCCGGTCACCGGGTCCAGGTCCTCGGCCACCACGTCCACCCCGACGTCGCCGCTGCGGGCCGTGGTCATCACCCGGAAGCCGCGCAGCCGGAACAGCTCGGCGATCAGCTCCTCGAAGTCCAGCGGGTCCATCTCGAACAGGTCCGGCTCGTCCTCGCCGCCGTGCCCGGCCAGGCTCCCGCCGACGCTCTCCGGCCGCCGGTCCGGCCGCACCTCGTCCAGCCGCTCCGGGCGCGCCGACAGTCGGCCGCCCAGGCCCTGGAAGCACTCCACCGGGTCCACCCGGTCCAGCGCCAGGGCGGCGAAGCCCGCCCGGGTGGCGGTCAGGGTGGAGAGGAAGCGCTCGGCCTCCCGGCCGGTCGCCGGGTCGATGCCGAGCACGAAGCCGTTCAGCACCACCGAGTCCAGCAGCCCGTCCCGGTCCGCCCGGAACAGCTCCACCGCCACCCGCAGCGCCGACTGCGCCAGCACCTCCCGGTACAGCGCCTTGCGCTCCGTCGCCGGGCGGGCCACCTCCGCCTCGCGATCGTCCGACTTCACGTACCGCACCCGGCCGGCGGCCGGCACCACGTCCGGCCCGGGCAGCTCCCAGTCCACCACCAGCTGCCGGCTCCCGGCGTCGAACGCCGCCGCCAGCCGGTGCGGGAAGCCCTCCGGCCAGGCCGCCGAGGCGTACAGACCGGCCGTGAAGTACTCCTGCACCGCCTCCGGCTCGCCCGCCCGCAGCCGGCGCAGCAGCTCCTCGGTCCGGGCGGCCAGCTCCTCCTGCTGCCGGCGGGACTGCTCGACCCCGGCCAGGTACTCCTGGTGGTACGCGGCCAGCCGGTGCTGCCGGTCCACCTCCCGGGCCTGCGCGGCGTACCAGTCCTGCTCGAACCGGGCCCGGGCCTGGGCCAGGTACTGCTCGTACTGCTGCCGCACCCCCGGGTTGCGGGCCTGCACCGGGTCCGGCGGCGGCACGAAGTACCGGGCCGAGGACTGGTCCGGCATCGGCACCGGCTCGCCCAGCGGCCCCGGATCGAAGGGCGGCACCGCCCGCGGCGCCAGCAGGGCCTGCGGGCCGAAGGCCGGCGCGGCCAGCCCGGCGGCCAGCAGCCCCCGCAACTCCTCGACCCGGGCGTCCAGTTCGGCCGTCCGCCGGGCCACCTCCGCCTCCCGCGACTGCTGGTAGGCGCGCTGCGCCTCGCGCTCGCCGCGGGCCGCCGCCTTCTGCACCTCCCGCTGCTCCCGCTCCCGGCGGCGCTGCTCCGCCGCCTCGGCGCGCCACCGGGCCTCCTCCCGGCGCTGCTGCTGTCGCTGCGCCTCCGCCCAGATCGCCAGCACCCCGCTGCTCCGCCGCCCCGACACCGTCCGCCCACCCCATTCGCCTCGCGCCCGATGCGGCCGCCGCGGCACCGCCTCCCGACCGCGCCGCCGACCGCGCCCGCCACAATAGAACGTGAACACCCCGCCCGGCCAAGCGCCGGTGACCTGCGGGGCTTTCGGGCGGGGAGGAGGGGCCGGCCGCCACGGACCTGACGCCCTGTCGAGGGGGCCGGCGGGCGGGGTGGCAGGGGCGTGGCCCCGCCGGGCCGCCCGGCCTGTCGGTGGCACCGGGTAGTCTCGTCGGCTACCGACAGCCAGGAGAAACGTGACGATCCCCCCGCCGCCCCCGCAGCCCCCGCAGCCCCCGCAGCCCCCGCAGTCCCCCGAGCACCGGGCCCGCCCCGCCGGCTGGGTCTCCACCGGCCTGAGCTGGCGGGACGGCCGCGCCGTGCTCGGGGCCGCGCGCGGCGCGCAGGTGCACGAGCGCGCCGTGGCGCCGGGGGTGGAGGTCGGCTGGCTGCTGGGCGGCCCGCGCCGCTGCGTGGGGGCCTGGCTGGCCGGGGCGACGGAGCGCACGCCCTGCCCGCACCACGCGGTGATCGACCCGGGCGGCGGCGCGACGCAGTGCCCGGCCTGCCAGAGCGTGGACCGCGGCCTCGCCCTCGCCCGGGACCAGATCCTCGACGACGGCCGCACCTACCTGCTCTACCTCGCCTGGTTCGGCGAGGGCCTGCTCAAGGTCGGCCTGACCGCCGAGCAGCGCGGCGACAGCCGGCTGCTCGAACAGGGCGCGCTGGCCTACGCGTTCACCGCCCGCGGCGCCCTGCCGGCGGTCCGGCGCGCCGAACTCACCGTCGCCGCCTCGGGCCTGGCCCGCGAGCGGTACAAGTCCCGGATCAAGACCGAGCAGTGGTGGTCGCACGGCGACGTCCCGTACCGCCGTACGGTGCTCGGCGACGCCCGCGCCCGGGCGCACCGGCTGCTGGACGGCCACGCCGTGGAGCTGCTCGCCGACCGCCCGGTGGTCGACCACGTCGAGCGCTACGGGCTGGCCGGCGGCGCCCCGGAGGCGTACCGGGAGATCGCCGGGCTGGCCGACGGCGCGGTGCTCGCGGGCCGGCTCCGCGCGCCGGTGGGCCGGCACCTCTTCCTGGACCAGACGGACGGCTCCGGACCGCTGCTGCTGGACACCCGGCTGCTCACCGGCTGGACGCTCAGCCCGGTCACCGGCCGCGGGTCCGAGGGCCTGGTCCTCCAGGAGCGTCTGCGCCCGCCGGAGCCGGACACCCAGGAGGCGCTGTTCTGAGACCACTCGGGACCACTCCGACCAGCATGGTTGCGTAATAAAACCGCAAGGCCTAGCCTCGGCCTTGCGGTTTTAAGTTGCTACCACCTTGGAGCGAGCCCGACCATGATCGCCGCCCACGAGACCTTCGACGGCACCTTCCCGTACCGGCCGCACTTCAGCACCGCCGCCGGCTTCCGCCAGCACTACGTGGACGAGGGCACCGGCCCCGTGGTGCTCTGCCTGCACGGCGAACCCACCTGGGGGGCTACCTCTTCCGCGACCTGGTCCGCCGCCTGGCCCCGACCCACCGGGTGGTCGTCCCCGACCACATGGGCTTCGGCAAGAGCGCCACCCCGGCCGACCGGACCTACTGGCTGCAGGACCACGTCGACAACCTGGAGGCGCTCGTCCTGGACCTCGGCCTGCGCGAACTCACCCTGGTCCTGCACGACTTCGGCGGGCCGGTCGGCATGGGCCTGGCCGTCCGCCGCCCGGAGCTGATCGCCCGGGTGGTGAGCGTCAACGGGCCCACGCCGTTCGGCCAGCCCGGCCTCGCCGCGGCGCTCGCCGCCAACGCGGCCGAGTCCCCGTGGTTCGGCTGGATCGCCCGGGCGCACGCCGACGGCAGCCTGGACGCCGTCCTCGGCGAACTCCGCCACACCGTCCTCAGCACCCTGAAGCTCAACGGCTTCGAGAACAACGCCCTGATCACCGACACCTGGCTGGCCGCCTACGGCGCGGCCTTCCCGTCCCCCGCGGAGGCCGCCGGGGCGATCGGCTGGGCGAAGGGCTTCGCCACCGGGGCGCACACCTTCGAGACCCCGGGCGCCGAGGCCCGCGCGGCGCTCGCCGCCCTGCCCGCGCTCGCCCTCTGGGGCACGGCCGACCGCACCCTCGCCGCCCGGCACTTCCTGCCCCTGTTCGCCGAGGCGTTCCCGCGCGGCCGGGCCGTCGAACTGCCCGGCGTCGGCCACTACAGCCCCGAGGACGCCCCGGAGACCGTCGCCGAGCTGGTGGAACGCTTCCTCACCGAGACGGCGGCGGAGACGGGGGCAAGGGGCGCGGCGTAGGCCGGCGCCCGCGAGCGGGCGGGCGCCGGTCGGTCGGTCAGCCGCTGAGCAGGGCCAGGAGCTGGTTCGCCAGGCCCAGCGCGGGCGCGGCGGCCTCGCCGACGCTCTGGGCCAGGCCGGCCAGCAGCAGCAGGGTGTTGCGCCGGCTCCTCGGCTCCTCGGCGGCGGGGCTGGTCAGCACCGGCAGGGCCTCGGCGAGGCTCTGTCGGTCCGCCTCGTGGAGCCGCCCGTCCCGGGCCAGGTCGGTGACCACGGCGGCGAGCCGGGCGAACAGCGCGGCGACCTCCGGCGGCAGCGCCTGGTCGCCGACCGCCCCGTTGTTGTGCTGGATGCCGACGTTGCCGCTGCCGCCGTGGATGGTGACGCGGTCGCCGTACTGGACGTCCGGACGCTCGTTGTCGTTCACTTGCTGACTCCCGTGTTCCCCTGGCCGCCGTAGATGTTGACGCTGTCGCCGAACTGGTACTGCCGCAGGTCCACGCTGATGGTCTGGACGATCTGCTGGAACTCGGCCTGCGGGTTCTCGATCGCGCGGGTGATGGTGGCCTGCAGCTCGAACGCCGGCTCCGCGGTGAGCCAGGCCAGCACCGCGGTCGGCGGGCCGGCCGTGTCCACGGCCAGCACGTACAGGTCGGGCCGGCGCAGCACCGGCCAGGTGAAGATCAGGAAGTAGAGCGCCACGAGGATCATCGCGACGAGGAGCAGCGTGCCGGACCCGGAGTCCGAGGACGATCCGTCGGTGGCCTGCGCGATCACGAGCACCGGCAGGAAGACGACCAGGCCGAAGGCGAGCAGCCGCAGGAGCGCGCGGCGCCGGCCGGGCACGATCAGGGAGGTGCCGACCCGGGCCACGTTGGCCAGCGGGTACGCGGCCTGCCCGATCCAGAGGATGCGGTTGGTGACCGCGACGCGGGTGGTGGTCGGGGTGCCAGCGGGACCGCTCGTGAAGGCCGGCGGCGGGGTGGTGGGCGGCGGCGGCCCGAACGGGGCCGGTGTCGGCGGCCCGCCGGGCGGAGGCGGCGGAACGAACGGGAAGGAGCCGGTCTGTCCGGCCCGGGTCGAATCGGAAGGATCGGTCGGCTGCATGGCCATGTCCCCCAAGGCTGTCGTGCGAGGGAGGATAATGTGCCAGCAGGCTCCGGGTCCGCACAAGTTCATTGTCGTGGCGGATAACTGACGCACCGTCGGTTCGTGTGCCCCGGCCCTGGTCCCGCCGACCCGTCGTCCCGCGGGCCGTCAGCCCAGCTTGCCGCGCAGCACGCCGGGGCCGGAGCGGGCCCGGCGGGACCGCGGCGGGCGGGACGGGCGGACGTCGGGGCGGGCGGGCTGCTCGGCCGCCTCCGCGGCCCGCCGGGCCAGTGCGGCCCGGGCGGCGGCCAGCGCGACCCGGGCGAGCAGCGGGTCCTCCCGGACGCCGGCCGCGCGCTTGGCGCTCTGGCAGGCGGTGCACCAGACCGGCGAGGCCGGCCCGTCCGGGTACACCATCTCCTCGGGCGGCAGGTAGTGCCCACCGCACTCGACGCATTCGAAGACGAACCTCATCCGACGATCACCGTTCCGGATCCGTGGCACCGGCCGCAGGGCGACCAGAAGGTGTGGACACTGGGCACCATGCTTCCTTCCTCGTCCAGTTCGACCGTGGCCTCGGTCTTCTGGGTCCCCCCGGACCCGCCGCAACCGGAACAGGACTGAACCTCGGGCATATGCCGTCCTTCCGTAGCGGACACCACCGTAGCGCGATTCCCCGTCAGGAAGCATGGCCCCGGGCGATCCACCACCCGTACGGGTAGCGCGAACCGCCGCCGCACGCCCGTCGGACAAACAGCGTCGGCCCCTCGCCTGAGCACCAGAGCGAGGGGCCGACCGTCGTGGGGGAGTCGTCAGCCGCGGGCGGCCCGCAGGAACTCCCGGTTCATCGCCGCGATGCTGGGCAGTGGGATGCCCTTGGGACAGGCGGTGGCGCACTCACCGGTGTTGGTGCAGCCGCCGAAGCCCTCGGCGTCCATGGCCGAGACCATGTCCCGTACCCGGGCGGCCCGTTCCGGCGCGCCCTGCGGCAGTACGTTGAGGTGCACCACCTTGGCGGAGGTGAAGAGCATCGCCGAGCCGTTCGGGCAGGCCGCCACGCAGGCGCCGCAGCCGATGCACTCGGCGTGCTCGAAGGCGGTGTCGGCGGTCTCCTTGGGGACGGGCGTGGCGTGCGCCTCGGGGGCGCTGCCGGTGGGGGCGGTGATGTAGCCGCCGGAGCCGATGATCCGGTCGAAGGCCGAGCGGTCCACCACCAGGTCCTTGACCACCGGGAACGCCGCCGCCCGCCAGGGCTCGACGTCGATGGTGTCGCCGTCCTGGAAGTGCCGCATGTGCAGCTGGCAGGTGGTGGTGCGCTCGGGGCCGTGCGCCTGGCCGTTGATGACCATGCCGCAGGCGCCGCAGATGCCCTCGCGGCAGTCGTGGTCGAAGGCGACGGGCTGGTCGCCGCGGGTGATCAGCTCCTCGTTGAGGGTGTCCAGCATCTCCAGGAAGGACATGTCCGGGCTGATCCCGCCGACCCGGTAGGTGGTCATCGAGCCGGGTGCGTCCGGGCCCGCCTGGCGCCAGATGCGCAGGGTGAGGTTCATGCATAGCTCCGCTGGGTGGGGTGGACGTACTCGAAGTCGAGTTCCTCGCGGTGGAGGACGGGTGCCGCGCCGGTGCCGGTGAACTCCCAGGCGGCGGCGTAGGAGTAGTCCTCGTCGCGGCGGGCGGCCTCGCCGTCGGGGGTCTGGCTCTCGGTGCGGAAGTGGCCGCCGCAGGACTCGGCGCGGTGCAGCGCGTCCAGGCACATCAGCTCGGCCAGTTCGAAGTAGTCGACCAGCCGGTTGGCCTTCTCCAGCGACTGGTTGAGCTCCTGCCCGGTGCCCGGCACCTTGATCCGGCGCCAGAACTCCTCGCGCAGCAGCGGGATCCGCTCCAGCGCCCGGCGCAGCCCGGCCTCATCGCGGGCCATCCCGCACTCGTCCCAGAGCAGTTCGCCGAGTTCGCGGTGGAAGGAGTCCGGGGTGCGGTCGCCGTCCACCGCGAGGATCAGGTTGAGCCGGTCCTCGACCTCGGCCTCCACCTCGGCGAGCACCGGGTGGTCGGCGGGCACGGCCGGCAGCGGGTGGCGGGCCAGGTAGTCGTTGATGGTGGGCGGCAGCACGAAGTAGCCGTCGGCCAGGCCCTGCATCAGGGCGCTGGCGCCGAGCCGGTTGGCGCCGTGGTCGGAGAAGTTGGCCTCCCCGATCGCGAACAGGCCCGGGACGGTGGTCTGCAGGTCGTAGTCGACCCAGAGCCCGCCCATCGTGTAGTGGATCGCCGGGTAGATCCGCATCGGCACCCGGTACGGGTCCTCGGCGGTGATCCGCTCGTACATCTCGAAGAGGTTGCCGTACTTGGCCTCGACGGCGTCCCGGCCCAGCCGGCGGATCGCGTCGGCGAAGTCCAGGTAGACGCCCTGGCCGCCGGGGCCGATGCCGCGGCCCTCGTCGCAGACGTTCTTGGCGGCCCGGGAGGCGATGTCGCGCGGCACCAGGTTGCCGAAGGAGGGGTAGATCCGCTCCAGGTAGTAGTCCCGCTCCTCCTCCGGGATCTGTCCGGGCGGCCGGTTGTCGCCCTTCGCCTTGGGCACCCAGATCCGGCCGTCGTTGCGCAGCGACTCGCTCATCAGGGTGAGCTTGGACTGGTGGTCGCCCGAGCGCGGGATGCAGGTCGGGTGGATCTGGGTGAAGCACGGGTTGGCGAAGTACGCGCCGCGCCGGTGCGCCCGCCAGATCGCGGTGGCGTTGGAGTTCTTGGCGTTGGTGGAGAGGTAGAAGACGTTGCCGTAGCCGCCGCTGGCGAGCACCACGGCGTCCGCGGTGTAGGAGCGGATCTCGCCGGTGACGAGGTCGCGGGCGACGATGCCGCGGGCCCGGCCGTCGACCACCAGCAGGTCGAGCATCTCGGTGCGCGGGTGCAGCTCCACGTTCCCGGCGGCGACCTGCCGGGAGAGCGCCTGGTAGGCGCCGAGCAGCAGCTGCTGGCCGGTCTGGCCGCGGGCGTAGAAGGTCCGGGAGACCTGGACGCCGCCGAACGACCGGGTGTCCAGCAGGCCGCCGTACTCGCGGGCGAAGGGCACGCCCTGGGCCACGCACTGGTCGATGATCTCCACCGACACCTGGGCCAGCCGGTGCACGTTGGACTCGCGGGCCCGGAAGTCGCCGCCCTTGACGGTGTCGTAGAACAGCCGGCGGACCGAGTCGCCGTCGTTGCGGTAGTTCTTGGCCGCGTTGATGCCGCCCTGGGCGGCGATCGAGTGGGCGCGCCGGGGGGAGTCCTGGAAGCAGAACTGGACCACATGGTAGCCCTGTTCGGCCAGGGTGGCGCCGGCCGCGCCGCCGGCCAGGCCGGTGCCGACCACGATCACGGTGTGCTTGCGCCGGTTGGCCGGGTTGACCAGCTTGGCGTCGAACCGCCGCTGGTCCCAGCGCTGTTCGATCGGCCCGGCGGGGGCCTTGGCGTCGGCGACCGGCTCGCCGAGGGTGTACTCCAGGTAGCTCATGTCACCACTGCTCACTTCACCGCTCCGGTCAGCACTGCTCACTTCACGCCTCGGGCCACCACTGCTCACTTCACGCCTCGGGCCACCACTGCTCACTTCACGACTCCGGTCATCACGGCCACCACTGCTCACTTCACGACTCCGGTCATCACGGCCACGGGGACGGACAGGAAGCCGGCGGTCAGCACCAGCGCCAGGCCGTTCGCGACCAGCTTGAGCGCCCGGTCGCGGCGGGCGTTGTTGGCGCCGAGGGTCTGCGCGGCGCTCCAGAACCCGTGCCGGATGTGCAGGCCGACGGCCAGCATCGCGACGACGTAGAACACGTCGACGTACCAGCGGCCGAAGGAGGCCACGATGTTCTGGTACGTCTGGCCGTGATCGGTGCCCGGGTTCACGGTCAGCGTGGTGAGGTCGAGGATGTGCCAGACGATGAACAGCGCCAGGATCACCCCGCCCCAGCGCATGGTCCGCGTCGCGTAGCTCGCGCGGCGGCGCTTGTGCACGTACCGGCTGGGGCGGGCCGCGAGGTCGCGGCGGCTGAGCTGGTACGCGGAGACGCCGTGCAGCACCACGGCGGCCAGCAGGCCCGCCCGGGCGATCCACAGGAACCACTCGTGGCCCAGGAAGGGCTGTCCGATGGTGCGCAGCCAGGCCGCGTAGCCGTTGATGTCGTCCGGGCCGAAGAACACCTTGAGGTTGCCCAGCATGTGCGCGACCAGGTACAGCAGCATGGCCAGTCCGGTGACGGCCATGACCGCCTTCTTGCCGACGGTCGACCGCCACAGGGTCGCCAGGGTGGACGGATGCCGGGCCGTCCGAGTCGCGGTTGTCATGGCAGCAACGGTAGGGACGGCGGCGAGGGTACGTCCAAGACATGATGCGGCTCGTGACGATAGGCATGGGCTATCGGTGCGGCCTATCCTGGCCCTGTGCAGCTCCAGCAACTCCGCTACTTCCTGGCCGTCGCCGAGACCCGGCACTTCACCCGGGCCGCCGAGGCGGCACACGTCGCGCAGCCGTCACTCTCGCAACAGATCCGGGCCCTGGAACGGGAGTTGGGCGCGGAGCTGTTCCATCGCACCCGGGGCAACATCGCGCTCACGGACGCCGGGGACGCCCTGCTGCCGCTGGCCCGGCGCATCCTCGCGGACACCGAGACCGCCCGGCTGGCCGTGCAGGAGACGGTGCAGCTGCGCCGCGGCCGGGTCCGGCTGGGCGCACCGCCGAGCCTGTGCACCAGCCTGGTGCCGGACGTGCTGCGGGTCTTCCGGGACCGCTACCCGGGGGTGGCGCTGGTGGTCCGCGAGGGCGGCTCGCGCGACCTGGTCGGCTGGCTGGCGGCGGGGGAGCTGGACCTCGCGCTGACCATCACCCGGCCGAGCGGCGAGCAGGAGCCCGCGCTGGCGGTCACCGAGCTGCTGCACGAGGAGCTGGTGCTGGTCGCGGCCGGGCGGCCGGCCCGGCGCAAGGTCCGGGTGACGGAGCTGAAGGGCCGGCCGCTGGTGATGTTCCGGGAGGGCTACGACGTCCGCGAGGCGACCCTGGCGGCCTGCCGGGCGGCCGGGTTCGAGCCGGAGTTCGCGGTGGAGGGCGGCGAGATGGACGCGGTGCTGGGCTTCGTCCGGGCCGGGATCGGGCCCGCCGTCGTCCCCGGCATGGTGGCCGCCCGCTCCGGCCTCGCGGTGACGGCCTTCGCCGGGCCCGGACTGGGCCGCACCATCGCCGTCGCCCACGGCCACGAGGTGCCGCTCACCCGCGCGGCGGAGGCGCTGCGGGACACCCTGCTGGCGCACCTGCGCGACGCCGCCCGGGACGGCGAACTACCGCCGGGAACGCGGCTGTTGCTGCCGTGAGCCCCGGTCCGAGCCTTTCAGCGGTCGGTCACGCGGTGGGCGACGGACCGCCCGCGCGCAGCGTGAGCAGGGTGATCTCGCTCGGGGCGAAGACCCGGAACGGCGGGCCCCAGAAGCCGGTGCCGCGGCTGGTGTAGAGCTGGGTCCGCTCCCCGTGCCGGCTCAGGCCGTGCACCACCGGCTGGTCGATCCGGACGAGGAAGTTGAACGGCCAGATCTGGCCGCCGTGGGTGTGCCCGGAGACCTGCAGGTCGATGCCGGCGGCAGCGGCCTGCGGGACGTACTTGGGCTGGTGGGCGACGAGCAGGACCGGCAGGGCCGGGTCCGCCCCCGCCAGCGCGCCGACCAGGTTCGCGCGGTGTCCGGCCAGGCCGGAGGACTCCGCGGTCACGTCGTCCACCCCGGCGAGCACGAGGGCGTCCCCGCCGCGCTCCACCACGAGGTGGCGGTTGTGCAGCGGCTCCCAGCCCAGGTCCGCCATCCGGTCCAGCCAGCCCTGGGCCTCGCTGCCGTACTCGTGGTTCCCCGTGACGTAGACCTTGGCCAGCCGGGACCGGACCGTCCCGAGCGGCGCGGACTGGTCCCGGCGCTGGGCGGGGGTGCCGTCGGCGATGTCGCCGGCGTGGACCAGGACGTCCGCGTCGAGTGCGTTGACCGCCTCGGCGACCCGCGCCGACCAGTCCGCCCGGTCGATCGGCCCGTAGTGGGTGTCGGCCAGCACCACGACCCTGGTCCCGTCCAGGCCGGCGCCGAGCCGCGGGAGGTGCACGTCCACCCGCTTCACCCGGGGCACGCGCATCGCCTCGTGGTGCCCCCAGCCCAGCAGCCCGGCCGAGACCACGGCGACGGCCACCGCCACGGCCCTGGCCCGGTCGGTGCCGCCGACGTCGAGCCCGGCCAGCAGCAGGTCCACCGAGCCGCCCAGCACCGACCAGGTGAACAGCACCCAGACCACCCCGAGGCTGGTGTCCGCGACGCGGGCGGCCCGGTCGCTGCGCCGCCGCCCGTGGCCCGCGACCATCAGGAAGGGGAAGGAGACCATCCAGGCCGCGAGGACGACCGTGCCGGCCAGGAGGACCGGGAACGGCCAGTCGGCGCCGGAGGCGAACAGGGTCCACCAGGGCGGGAGGCAGAGCAGGACGAGGACGAGCACCAGGACCGCCAGCCGCCGGACCAGGGAACGCCGACGCCCCGCGCCCCCGCCCGGGGGCTCCGTGCCCGCCTCGGGCCGGGCGGCGGCCGCGACGGTCTCCGGGCCCTCGCGGTCCGCCGACCGGTGTCCCGACTCCAGCCCCATGGATTCGCCTGCTGTCACCGTGTCGCCCTCACATCCGCTGCCGTGCCCCTGCCCCCATCATCCGGCAGACCGTCGCCGACGGTCCCGCCCGGGGTCGCCGTCGTCGACCGGGCCGTGCGCCACGGGGCCCCGGCGAGTCGTCCCCGCCGACCCCGAGCCGGGGGTTCAGCCGCCGCCGTAGGTGGACTGGGTGACCGCGAAGACGTTGCGCCCGCCCGTGCTCTCCTGCAGCGACCACAGCAGGTCGGGGCCGGTGGCGTCCTCCCAGTAGGAGAGGCTCTCGCCGCCGCCCACCCAGGCGAAGGTCGAGGGGCCCGCGGTCGGGGTCCAGTAGTAGAGCTTCTTCTGCCCCGAGGAGTTGAACCACCACCGGCCGTTGTGGGAGGCCACGCCGTTGAGGTTGTACCAGGGCAGTTGGAGGGCCTGGCTTGCGGTCGTCGTCGCGGCGAAGGTCGTCGCCCCGGAGGCGAACGGGAAGCGGACGGCCCTCGGCGGGCGGTTCGGGTAGTCGACGCAGTCCGCCTGGCAGGTGTACTCCGTCATCACGATCGACCTGCTGACCCGGTCGAGGGAGACCGACGACCACACCAGCTTGGCTCCGGAGGCGGTCTGCGCGGTGACCGTGCCGATCTGGGGCAGCACGTAGGCGTAGTTGTGGGCGTAGTAGGCGCCTCCGGGCTGGCGGCCGATCTGGTCGGCGGTGCCGCCGGTGTCGGTGTTGAGGATCTTGCGCAGGTCGAAGACGCGCATGCCGCGGCCGGTGTCGGCGACGTAGAGGTGGTCGCCGTACCAGGAGACGCCGCCGGCGTGGATCGGGACGTCCTTGAAGTCCGGCGCGGCCGCGGTGCCGGTCGGCTCCACCAGGAGGATCTTGCGGTAGGTGTCGGGGTAGGTGGCGTCCCAGTCGACCAGGGTGATCCGGCTGCGCTGCTGCGCGCCGCCGCAGCCGTCCTTGGTGTACCAGCTCACCAGCACGAGCTGGTGGCCGTCGTAGTTGCCGCTGTTCGCGGTCCCCACGGCGTCCCGGCTCGTGGTGATGCCCTGGGGGAAGCTCTGGCAGTCGGAGTTGTCGCCGTCGTCGAACCGGAAGCCGGTGGTCAGGCCGGCCACGGAGAAGGACGCGGGGAGCGCCTGCCGGTCGTGGTTCGCGTGCTCCATCACCGTGTGCACGGCGGAGGTCCCGAGCGTCGTGGCGAGCGCCGAGTCGAGGGCGTCGTACTGGTGGTAGTCCGAGGTGAGGGTGTAGTCGGACGCGGTCAGGGCCGTCGGCGCCGCGGCGGCCGCCGCCGGCGAGGCACCGGCCGGTGTGCCGGTGACGAGCAGGCCGGCCGCGAGCAGCGCCCTTGCCGCTGTTCTGACGTGACGGATCATCAGGGTGGGCCCTCCGTGGGCGATGGATCAACGGGGGCACACACGGTAGGGGCGCTTGGGCATGTCCGCAACACCCGAGGAGGGCCTTGCGTGCGCGCACGACGGAGGCCCGGGGCCGCGGCCCCGGGCCTCCGCGGTGCGTGTGGTCAGGCCGGCAGGACGGCCTCGAGCGCGGCGACCAGCTCCGGCGACTCCGGCTCGACGGGCGGGCGCAGGCGCGCGACGACGGTGCCGTCCGGGGAGAGCAGGAACTTCTCGAAGTTCCAGGCGATGTCCCCGGCCTGGCCCTCGGCGTCGGCGACCTCGGTGAGCTTGGCGTACAGCGGGTGGCGGTCCTCGCCGTTGACGTCGATCTTCTCGAACAGCGGGAAGGTCACGCCGTAGGTGGTGGAGCAGAAGGTGCGGATCTCCTCGGCGCTGCCGGGCTCCTGTCCGGCGAACTGGTTGCAGGGGAAGCCCAGCACGGTGAACCCGCGCCCGGCGTACCGCTGCTGGAGCCGCTCCAGGCCCTCGTACTGCGGGGTCAGACCGCACTTGGACGCGACGTTGACGATCAGCAGCGCCTTGCCCTTGTGGTCGGCCAGCGAGGTGGCCGCGCCGTCGAGGGTGCGCAGCGGGATGTCGTACAGGCTCACGGGGGTGGTCCTTTCGGGAAGTCGTCGGGCCGGGCCTCTTCGTGGGCCACGGTAGCGGCCGTCACCTGGTCAACTGCGGTCGGCGTGCCGATGTTCCGGGCGCGGGGGCGGGTGGGGGCGTGCGGAGCGGCTCGTCCGCCCCCACCCACCCGGCGCGGACGGCCGGCGCGGACGACCGGCGCGGACGGCCGGTGCGTGCGACCGGCGTGCGCGACCGGTGCGTGCGCCGCGTTACGGCACCAGCGGCCGGATCGCCGTCGGCGCGTGCTCGGGGAGGGTGGCCAACTCCTCGAACTCGTTGACCTTGTCGATGTCGGCGGCGGCCATCGAGATGTTGGTGACCCGCTCCAGGATCGCCTCGACCACGACCGGGACGCGGAACTCGGCGGCCAGCTTCTTGGCCTCCTCGAAGGCGGGCAGCAGGCCCTCCGGCTCGGTGACCCGGATCGCCTTGCAGCCCAGGCCCTCGACGACCTTGACGTGGTCCACGCCGTAGACGCCCAGCTCCGGCGCGTTGACGTTCTCGAACTCCAGGTTGACCTGGTAGTCGATGTCGAAGGCGCGCTGCGCCTGGCGGATCAGGCCCAGGTAGGAGTTGTTCACCAGCACGTGGACGTACGGGATGCGGTGCTGGGCGCCGACCGCCAGCTCCTCGATCATGAACTGGAAGTCGTAGTCGCCGGAGAGCGCGACCACCTGCCCTCCCGGGTCGGCGGTGGCGACGCCCAGCGCGGCCGGGATGGTCCAGCCGAGCGGGCCGGCCTGGCCGCAGTTGATCCAGTGCCGCGGCCGGTAGACGTGCAGCAGCTGCGCGCCGGCGATCTGGGAGAGGCCGATGGTGGTGACGTAGCGGGTCTCCGGGCCGAACGCCCGGTTCATCTCCTCGTACACGCGCTGCGGCTTGAGCGGCACGTCGTCGAAGTGGGTGCGGCGCTGGAGCCGGGCCCTGCGCTCCTGGGCGGCGGCGGCCCAGGCGGTGCGGTCCTTGAGCGTGCCGGCGTCCCGCAGTTCGCGCGCCACCTCGACGAACAGCTCCAGCGCGGCCCCGGCGTCGGAGGCGATGCCGAGGTCCGGGGCGAAGATCCGGCCGAGCTGGGTGGGCT
Source organism: Kitasatospora sp. NPDC001225 (assembly GCF_053597855.1). Classification (NCBI taxonomy): domain Bacteria; kingdom Bacillati; phylum Actinomycetota; class Actinomycetes; order Kitasatosporales; family Streptomycetaceae; genus Kitasatospora; species Kitasatospora sp. NPDC001225. The sequence goes on along the minus strand of NZ_JBSFJC010000112.1, from coordinate 11,432 downwards.
CGACGTCGACGTGGACGAAGGTGCGGCCCGCGGTGTAGACGTCCAGGCCGCCGGTGTGGCGGTTGGCCCAGCGGTTGCCGATGCCGAGGACGAAGTCGGAGGCGAGGAAGGTCTCGTTGCCGTAGCGGTGCGAGGTCTGGAGGCCGACCAGGCCGGCGTTGAGCGCGTGGTCGTCCGGGATGACGCCCCAGCCCATCAGGGTGGGGACCACCGGGACGCCGGTGAGTTCGGCGAACTCCCGCAGCAGCTCGGCGGCGTCGGCGTTGATGACGCCGCCGCCCGCGACGATCAGCGGGCGCTCGGACCGCTGGAGCAGCGCGACCGCCTTCTCGATCTGGACGCGGTTGGCGGCCGGCTTGTAGACCGGCAGCGGCTGGTAGGCCTCTGGGTCGAAGTCGATCTCGGTCAGCTGGACGTCGATCGGCAGGTCGATCAGGACCGGGCCGGGGCGCCCGGAGCGCATCAGGTGGAAGGCCTGCTGGAACACGCCGGGGACCTGCGCGGCCTCCAGCACGGTGGTGGCGGCCTTGGTGACGGGCCCCGCGATCGAGGCGATGTCGACGGCCTGGAAGTCCTCCTTGTGCAGCCGGGCGACGGGCGCCTGGCCGGTGATGCAGAGGATCGGGACGGAGTCGGCGATCGCCGAGTACAGGCCGGTGATCATGTCGGTGCCGGCCGGCCCCGAGGTGCCGACGCAGACCCCGATGTTTCCGGCCCTGGCGCGGGTGTAGCCCTCGGCCATGTGGGAGGCGCCCTCGACGTGCCGGGCCAGCGTGTGCCCGATCCCGCCGGCGGCCTTGAGCGCGGCGTAGAACGGGTTGATGGCCGCGCCCGGCACGCCGAACGCGACCTCAACGCCTTCGAGCTTGAGGATCTCCACGGCCGCGCGGGCGGCTGTCATACGAGGCATCGGATCTCTCCTGCGTCGGCCCGCAGTGGCTCGGAGGGCTCATCTCCTGAATTCCACCATACGGAAGAACGGTTTCTGTATGTGGAAACACGGTAGGGCGGGGCTCGTCGGGGCGTCAAGGGGACTTCAACAGAATGTGGAAGGCGTCGGGCGGACCGTCGGGCGGCGGGGATTCGCACGCCAGGACGGCGATCGCGCTGGTGTGCCCGGGGAAGCGGACGCTCCGCGCCGGGAAGAGCGGCCGGTGTGCAGTGGCGGTGAAGGGACGGTGCCTGCTGTGGGCCCGCCCCGCCGGGCTGGGTACCGTCGGTGCCACGCCGGGCCCGTGACGTCCAACTGAGGCCGCGGCAGGGGGGTTTCGGGAGCACCGCGGAGCGGGGGAACTCCGCCGGTGGCCCCGTCCAGGACCAGCGCGCCCGGTCCGCCGCACCCGAGCGAGGGACGCACCCCCCGGCCGCACCGACCCGACACCCGCCGCCGCGCTCTGGTCCGCCCGGACCCGCGGCCGTACCGCTGTCGCCGCTGTTTCCCCTGCCCTCCCGTTCCCCGCTCCTCCTCCTGCTCCCCGCCCTTGCAACGGCGCGCCCGCTGCGGCGGACGCGCGGAAGGAACGTCCCCATGCGCTGCTGCACCCCTGCCCGGTCCCTGGCGGTGACCGGGTGAACCCGCCGCCCCACCGGAGCGACAGCCCGCCGGGCCGCCTCCGCAAGCACGGCCCGCCGGGCCGGCCCCGCACCCCGGCCGCCGTCCTGCGCGCCGTCCCCTGGCGCCACGACCTGCCGGCCTCGCTGGTGGTGTTCCTGGTCGCCCTCCCGCTCTGCGTCGGCGTGGCCGTCGCCTCCGGCGTCCCGGCCGAACTCGGGCTGGTCACCGGCATCGTCGGCGGCCTGGTGGCCGGCCTGCTGCCCGGCAGCAGCCTCCAGGTCAGCGGGCCCGCCGCCGGACTGACCGTCCTGGTCGCCGACGCCGTCCAGCGCTTCGGCGTCGGCGCGCTCGGCCTGCTGGTGCTCGGCACCGGCCTGCTCCAGCTGGCGATGGGCGCCCTGCGGCTCGGCCGCTGGTTCCGGGCGATGTCCGCCTCGGTGGTGCACGGCATGCTGGCCGGCATCGGACTGACCCTGGTGTTCGGCCAGCTCTACGCGCTCGCCGACCGCCGCGCCCCCGCCACCGGGCCGGAGAAGATCGCCGGACTGCCCGGCCTGCTGGGCGACGTGCTGACCGCCGCGGCCAACCCGAGCGCCGTCGCCCTCGGCCTCGGCACCCTGCTGGTCCTGGTCGCCTGGAAGTACCTGCCGGAACGGGCCGCCCGCGCCGTCCCCGCCCCGCTGGCCGCCGTCGGCCTGGCTGCCGCCGTCACCGCGGCCGCCGACCTGCCGGTGGCCCGCGTCCACGTGGCCGGGCTGCTCGACGTGGTGCACCTGCCCGGCCGCGACGCCCTGACCGCCCTGGCCGGCCCCGCCGGGATCGGCACGGTCGTCGCCTTCACCCTGATCGCCTCCGCCGAGACGCTGTTCAGCGCCGCCGCCGTCGACCGGATGCACCACGGCCCGCGCACCGACTACGACCGCGAGCTCACCGCCCAGGGCATCGGCAACACCGTCTGCGGACTGCTCGGCGCGCTGCCGATGACCGCGGTGATCGTGCGCAGCGCGACCAACGTCCAGGCCGGCGCGCGCACCAAGGCCTCGCGGGTCCTGCACGGCGGCTGGCTGCTGGTGTTCACCGCGCTGCTGCCCGGCGCGCTCGGGCTTGTCCCGCTCACCGCGCTGGCCGCCGTCCTGGTGCACGCCGGCGCCAAGCTGGTGCCGGTGCGCCGGATCGTCGCGCTCTGCCGCGGGCACCTGGGCGAGGCGGTGGTGCTGGTGGTCACGACGGTCGCGATCATCGCCACCGACCTGTTCGAGGGGGTGCTGATCGGCGTCGGCCTGGCGGTGGCCAAGTCGGCCTGGCAGACCTCGCACCTGCACATCGCGGTGGAGGAGCAGGAGCAGCCGGCCGGGCAGCCGCTGCACCGGGTGCGGCTGAGCGGCAACGCCACCTTCCTGCGGCTGCCCCGGCTGCTGGACACCCTGGAACGGCTGCCGGGGGACCGGCCGGTGGAACTGGACTGGTCGGGGCTGCGCCACCTGGACCATGCCTGCACGGTGGCGCTGGTCTCCTGGGCCGACCAGCACCGGGCCCGCTCCACCGCCCCGCTGGCCGTCGAACCGCCGCTGCCTTCGGTGGCTTGAGGTCCGGTCCGGTCGGGGGGCGTCCAGCCCGGTCGCGGGACGTCTAGCCTGGTCGCGGTCCGGGTGCAGGCCCGGGCCGCGACCGGTGCCGTCGACCACAAGGAGCGCAGAGCCGTGATCGCAGCCTTTTCGGTGACCCCGCTGGGGATCGGCGAGGACGTGGGGGAGGCGGTGGCCGCCGCCGTCCGGGTGGTCCGGGAGAGCGGTCTCCCGAACCGCACGGACGCGATGTTCACCAGCATCGAGGGGGAGTGGGACGAGGTGATGCCGGTGATCAGGGCGGCGATCGAGGCGGTGAAGGCGCATAGCAACCGGGTGAGCACGGTCATCAAGATCGACGACCGGGCCGGGGTCACCGACGGCCTCACCGCCAAGGTCGCCTCGGTCGAGCGACACCTGGCGGCGGGCGGTCCGTCGGACCGTTGACCGGCCCCGGGCGGTGCGTCAGACCGCCGACGTCGGCCGGACCGCCGGTTCGGCCGACGCCGCCAGGGGTCGGCGGGTGAGCAGGCGGTCCACGGCGTACGGGCCGGAGCCGAGCGCCGCGATGGCCAGGAAGGCCCAGCAGAACAGCACCGAGGGCTCGCCCCCGTTCTGCAGCGGCAGCAGGGCGTGCTCCTGGTGGACGGTGAAGTAGGCGTAGGCCATCGAGCCGGAGCAGAGCAGGGCGGCCACCCTGGTGCCGGCGCCGAGCAGCACCAGGACGCCGCCGACCAGCTGGATCAGCGCGGCCCACCAGCCGGGCCACTGGCCGAGCGGGACGGTGCCGCCGCCCTTGGCGCCGCCGAGCACGCCGAACAGCGAGGCGGCGCCGTGGCAGGCGAAGAGCAGGCCGACGACGATCCGGAACGCCGTCAGCACGACGGGTCTGACGGCGTCGGCGGTCTGCCGGGAGTGGGCGGGACGGGGTGTGGACATGCGAAGCGCCTCCTGTGGGGGAAGGAGGTGGATGTGGGAGCGGTAAGGGTAGCCATGGTCTAGTCCACTTGGCAATGCTCCGTCAGGGATCAGGTCTGGACCACTGATCGCCCTTTCTTGACCGACCGATCCAGAAAGGGCTACTGTTCCCGGCATGGCGCGAACGAAGGAATTCGACCCGGACGCGGCGCTGCAGGCGGCCCTGGAGCTGTTCTGGCAGCGCGGCTACGAGGCCACCTCGATGGCCGACCTGGTCGAGCGGCTCGGCATCGCCCGGGCCAGTCTCTACGCGACCTTCGGCAGCAAGCGCGAGCTGTACCTGCGGGCGCTGGAGCGCTACTGCGAGCAGAGCGACTCGGCGCGACTGGACGACCTGTCCCAGCCGGGCCCGGCGCTGCCGGCGGTCCGCGCGCTGGTCCGCCAGTACGCGACGGCGGAGGAGGGGGAGCGGCGGCTCGGCTGCTTCGTCACCAACACGGCGGTGGAGCTGGCCCCGCACGACCCGGCCGCGTCCCGCCGGGTGGAGGCGAGCTTCGACCGCCTGGAGACGCTGCTCGCCGCCGCCCTGGCGCGGGCCGCCGCGCAGGGCGAACTGCCCGCCGGGCGGGACCCGCGGGCGCTCGCCAGGATGCTGGTGGTGCTGCTCCAGGGCATCCGGGTGGTGGGCAAGACCGCCGACGGCGCGCCCCTGGCGCGGGACGCCGCCGAACAGGCGCTGGCACTGCTGGACTGACACCCGGCCGGCTCGGGCCGGGTCTTCTGCTGGGCTCATACTGGACCGAACGGTCTACATAGGGGGGAGGGTTTTACATGCCTGTCATCACTACCGGCCGGTACGGCTTCGCGCTGCTCGGCGTCGTCCAGGCGGTGCTGATCTTCACGATCATGATCCTGACCGTGCCGCTGCCGCTGGTGGCACGGGAGTTGGGGCTCGGCCCGTCCGGGGTGCTGCTGCTCAGCGCCGCCTACGGCCTCTCCTTCAGCTCCCTGCTGCTGCTCGGCGGACGGCTGACGGACCGTCACGGCGGGCGCCCGGTGCTCCGCGCCGGCCTGGTGCTGCTCGCCGCCGCCTCGATCGCCTGCGCCCTCGCGCCCGGCTACCCCGTCCTGCTGGCGAGCCGCTTCGTACAGGGTGCGGGCGCGGCCCTCACCGCCCCGGCGGCGGTCGCCGTGGTCCGGGTGCTGCACCCCGAACCGGCCGCCTACCGGCGGGCGATGGCCACCTGGGGCGGCCTGTCGGTGCTCGGCGCCACCGTCGGCAGCGTGGTCTCGGGCGCGGTCGCCGCCGCGGTCTCCTGGCGCTGGCTGTTCGCGGTGCCCGTCGTGGTCGCCCTGGCCGGGCTCGCCCGATCCGGATCCCTGCCCGCCGCCCTGCCCGCAGCCCCTGGTCATGCCCCCGCCGTCCGCCGACCGGCCCTCGACCTGCCCGGCGCCGCCCTCGCCACCGCCGGTGTCTGCGCGGCGAGTTACGCCCTGGTGGCCTCCACCGAGCAGGGCTGGCGCAGCCCCGGGACGTACGGTCCGCTGGCCGCCGGACTCGCCCTGCTGCTCGCGTTCGCCGCCGTCGAGCGCCGCACCGCCGACCCGCTGCTGCCACCCGGCTTCCTCGCCGACCGGCGCCGGGCCACCGCGCTCGCCGCCGTCATGGCCACCGCCGCCGGCACCGCGCTCACCTTCGTCCTGCTCTCGCTCTACCTCCAGCAGCTGCGCGGCTGGAGCGCCGCGGCCACCTCCGCCGCCTTCGTGCCGTACGCGGTGGTCCTGCTGCTCTCCGGCCGACTGGCCGGCCCGCTGACCGTCCGGTACGGACCGGTGGCGGTCACCGCCGGCGGCCTCGCCGTGGCGGCCGCCGGACTCGGCCTGCTGGCCGGGCTCGCCCCCGGCAGCGGCTACGCCTCCGGCCTGCTGCCCGGACTGCTCCTGCTGCCCGCCGGCGCCGCCGCGGCCTTCGCCGGGGCGGCCGTGCTCGCCACCGGCGGGGTGCCGCCCGAGCGCACCGGGCTGGCCGCCGGAGTGTTCAACACGGCGATGGAACTCGGCCCCACGGCCGGACTGGCCGCTCTGATGGCGCTCGCCGCCACCCGCCCGAGCGTCGTCGGCGGCTACGCCGCGGCCTTCGCGGCGGCCGCGGCGGGGCTGGCGCTGACCGCCGTCGCGGTCGCCGCCCTGTCCCGCGCCACCCCTACCACCCGCACCACCAGCACCACCGCACCCGAACACACCACCCGGATCAAGGAGTTCACCTCATGAGCACGCGTTTCGCCGACAAGTCTGTCCTGGTCACCGGCGCGGGCAGCGGCATCGGCCGGGCCATCGCGCTCGCCTTCGCCCGCGAAGGCGCCCGGGTCGCGGTCGCCGGCCGCACCGCCGGACCGCTCGCCGAGACCGTCGAGCTGATCGAGCGGGCCGGCGGCAAGGCCGCGGCGCTCACCGGCGACGTGACGAACGCCCAGGACGCCGCCCGGCTGGTCGGTGAGACCGTCGAGCTGTTCGGCGGCCTGGACGTCGCCGTCAACAACGCCGGGGTGTTCGGCGCCGCCGGTCCGGTCGCCGACATCGACGAGGCCGAGTGGCAGCGGGTGTTCGGCATCAACGTCACCGGCACCCTGCTCGCCATGCAGCCGCAGATCGCCCACATGCGGGCCCACGGCGGCGGCGCGATCGTCAACGTCTCGTCCAACCTGGGCGCCCACAAGCGGCTCGCGGGCGTCGGGGCCTATGCCGCCAGCAAGGCCGCGGTCACCGTGCTGACCAGGGCCGCCGCCCTCGACCACATCGCCGAGGGCGTGCGGATCAACACCGTCAGCCCCGGCGCGGTGGACACCCCGATGTCCTCCCGGCCGGGCGAGGACGCCGCGACCAAGGCCGGGCGGATGAAGGCCGAGGTCCCGGTCGGCCGGGCCGGGGCGACGGAGGAGGTGGCCGCCGCGGTGCTGTACCTGGCCTCGGACGAGGCGGGCTACACCGTCGGCAGCGACCTCGTCCTGGACGGCGGCTCCTCGGCCTGACCGCCTGACCGCCTGACCGCCTGACCGCCCGATCGCGTGACCGCCTGACGGCCTGACCGCCCGATCGCGTCATCCCCGCCGGGCTACTCGTCCGGCGACTCCCCGGGCACCACCCCGTAGAACGCGTCCAGCGCCTGCGGGGTGCGTGCCCGGACCACCACCCAGGCCTCCTCGGCCACCCCGACCAACACCTCCGGGCCCTGGTACCAGCGGAAGTGGCGGCCGAGCGCCGGCAACTCGCCCAGACCGTCCGGCAGTTCCTCGTCCCAGTCGAGGAAGTCGGTCAGCTCGTGGTCCTCCAGCAGCTTCTCCATCAGCGCCATCGCCGCGGCCGTCGCCGAGAAGCGCTCGTCCCAGGGCTCCCACCGCTCCTGCGACTTGTCCGCCAGGTCGAGCCGGAACACCGTCGGCGGATCCTCCCGGTCGAGGCCGTCCAACGGCACGCCCCAGTGCGCGCAGCCCTGGTTCTCGGCCCGGAACACCAGGGCGCCGTCCAGCACGTGCAGCTCGTCCGGTGTCAGCAGCACGTCCTGGCTGCTGGTCAGGTCCGCCCGGCGGCCGAACAGCCGGTACGCCTCGCGCAGCGCCACCGGCAGCCGCAGGCCCAGCCGCCGCTCGGCGGCGTCCAGCTCCGCGTCCGTGAAGCCGTCGCCGGGCCCCAGCGGCTCGCCCCAGTACGCGGCGAAGCCCCTGACGAGTGCCCAGGCGCCCGCGCGGGAGCGCACACTTTCGGCCATTGCGGCCGGGATGTCGAATTCCGTTTCGTCCACCCGCGCACCGTACGCCACCCCTCCGACAGCGCGGTGGCCCGCCCAACTGCCCGTCTGCCGCCGGTTCGCCACCCGTCCGGGCACGACCGGCCGGATCTGACGCGAACGCGTAATCCCCGCGACACCCGTTGATCACCGCGGGGTTTCCGCGCCGTCGTTCGGGCAAGACACGGTTTCGGCCGGAACCGACATCACGAAAGGCGGACGCGCGACACATGCCGACCGCACCGCACACCGGGCCCCTCCCGGCCCGTCGAAGCCGCTGGGGAGAACACGGGCTGGCCTGGGCCTTCCTGCTGCCCTCCCTGGTGGTCTTCGTCCTCTTCATCGGCTACCCGCTGGGACGGACCCTCTACCTCAGCGGGCACGCCAACGACCTCTTCGGCGCGCCCTCCCGCTACGTCGGGTTCAAGCACTACACCGACCTCTTCGCCTCGGCCGACTTCGTCCGCACCCTCACGACCACGGCACTGTTCACCCTGCTCACCGTGGTGCCCGGGGTGCTCGGCGCGCTGGTGCTGGTGCTGCTCCTGGAGAACCGGATCCGGGGCGTGCGACTGCTGCGCTCGGCCTTCGCGCTGCCCTTCGCGTTCTCGGTGGCCAGCGCCTCGGTGGTGTTCGCGGTGTTCTTCAACCCCGCCAGCGGGGTGCTCAACGGGCTGCTCTCGCACGTGGGCCTCGGCCCGATCGGCTGGCTGACCGACTCCCGGTACGCCCTGCTCTCGGTGGCCGTCACCACGGTCTGGATGAACCTCGGCTACAACGTGCTGGTGCTCTCCGCGGGCATCGGCTCGATCCCGGGGGAGATCCTGGAGGCGGCCCGCATCGACGGCGCCTCCGGCCTGCGGCTGGCCCGTTCGATCACCGTCCCGATGCTCGGTCCGAACCTGTTCTTCCTGACCGTGGTCTCCACCGTCCACGCGCTCCAGAGCTTCGGCCAGATCCACATCCTCACCAAGGGCGGGCCGGACGGCTCCACCCGGACCCTCGTCTACTCCGTCTACGAGAAGGCCTTCGCCTACGGCTCCAGCGACTTCGGCACCGCGAGCGCCCAGGCCGTGGTGCTGCTCGTGGTCGTCCTCGCCTGCACGGCCGTCCAGTTCGGCGTCCTGGAGCGGAAGGTGCACTACGCATGACCACCCTCACCACCGAGGCCGAGCCGAAGGCCGGGGCGCCCCGTCCGCCCGCCCGCGCCCGCGCCCTCGCCGGGCGCTCCGCGCGCGACCTGCTCGGCCGCGCCGCCGTCTACCTGCTGCTCGCCGTCGCCGTCGTCACCGTGGCCTTCCCGGTCTACTACGCCGTCGCCGGCGCCTTCATGGGCCCGTCCGAGCTCTCCTCCTACCCGCCGGCCCTGGTGCCGCACTCGGTCACCGGACGGAACTTCTCCGGCGCCGTGGACGCCATCCCGCTGGCCCGCCAGTACGCCAACTCGGCGATCGTGGCGACCGTCATCACCCTCGCCCAGCTGTTCACCTCGGTCCTCGCCGCGTACGCCTTCGTCTTCCTGCCGATGAAGGCCCGCGCCGTGGTGTTCGGGGTGTTCCTGGCCACCCTGATGGTCCCGTGGGAGGCCATCATCATCCCCAACTACCTGACGCTGTCCGGTTGGGGGCTCGGCAACACCTACTTCGGCCTGGTGCTGCCCTTCCTGGCCTCCGGCTTCGGCACCTTCATGCTGCGCCAGGCCTTCCGCCAGCTGCCCGGCGAACTGCGCGACGCCGCCCGGATCGACGGGGCCGGCCACTGGCGCTTCCTGTGGCGGATCGTCGTCCCGCTCAACAAGCCGGCCCTCGCGGCGCTGTCGATCTACGTCTTCCTGTCGGCGTGGAACCAGTACTTCTGGCCGCTGATCATCACCCGCACGGCGAACATGCAGACCCTCCAGATCGGCCTCACCTCGCTGCGCGACGCCGAGATGGCCGACCCCGGGCTGATCCTGGCCGGCGTCGTGCTCTCCCTGCTGCCCACCCTCGCCCTGGTGGTCTTCGGCCAGCGCTTCATCGTCCGCGGCCTCACCGCGGGCGCGGTCCGCTGACCGTGCCCCTCCCGCTCCTCCCGTGTCCCCCCTCCTCGAACGCTCGAAAGAGAGAACCCTCGTGAAGAAGAGTGCGCGCGCGCTCGCTGCCCTGCTGGTGGCCGGCCTGTCCCTGACCGCCTGCAGCTCCAGCGGCTCCGGTTCCGGCTCCGGCGGCTCCGCCGACGCCGGCGCGCCCGGCGCCCAGGCGCTCGACCAGGCCTCCGGTGTCACCAGCGTCGAGTTCTGGCACTCGATGACCGGCAAGAACGCCGAGGTGCTGAACGGGCTGGTCGGCCAGTTCAACGCCGCCCACCAGGGCAAGATCGAGGTCAAGGCGGAGTTCCAGGGCAAGTACGACGAGCTGGTCACCAAGTACAAGGCCGCGGTGCAGCAGAAGGGCACCCCCGCCCTGGCGCAGGTCTACGACATCGGCACCCGGTTCATGATCGACTCCAAGCAGACCGTCCCGGCCCAGGCCTTCGCCGACAAGGACGGCTACTCGCTGGACGACCTGGACGCCAACATCCGCAACTACTACTCGGTCGGCGGCAAGCTCCAGGCGATGCCGTTCAACTCCTCGATGCCGCTGCTCTACCTGAACACCGACGCCTTCAAGGAGGCCGGCCTCGACCCGGCCCAGGCCCCCAAGGACCTGGCCGAGCTGGGCGAGCTGGCCAAGAGGCTGACCAAGAAGGACGGCGACGGCAAGACCGTCCGGTACGGCTTCGGCGCCGCCATCTACGGCTGGTTCGTCGAGCAGCTGCTCGCCGAGTCCGGCACCATGTACTGCGACAACGACAACGGCCGCGGCAACAAGGCGGGCAAGGTCGTCTTCGACTCCGCCCAGGGCGCCCAGATCGTCCAGTGGTGGGCCGACCTGGTCAAGGGCGGCTACGCGGCCAACACCGGCCGCACCACCGACGACGCCCAGGCCGCGTTCAAGGCCGGTACGGTCGCGATGCACCTGGAGTCCACCGGCGTGCTGCGCGGCTACACCGAGGCCGCGAAGTTCGGCGTCGGCACCGCGGCCTTCCCGAAGGTCACCGCCGCCGACCAGGGCGGCCCGGTGATCGGCGGCGCCTCGCTGTGGATCAGCGGCCCCGGCCACTCCGACGCCGAGAAGCGCGCCGCGTGGGAGTTCGAGAAGTTCGTCTCCGCCCCCGAGCAGCAGGCCGTCTGGCACACCGGCACCGGCTACTTCCCGGTCAACACCAAGGCCCTGGACGACCCCAAGGACAAGGAGTGGGTGGCCAAGTACCCGCAGTTCCAGACCGCGATCGACCAGCTGAAGGCCACCAAGCCGACCCCGGCCACGGCCGGCTGCCTGCTCGGCGTGATGCCGCAGGCGCGCAAGGGCGTGGAGACCGCGATCGAGCAGACCATCGCCGGCACCAAGCCCGCCCAGCAGGCCCTGGCCGACGCGGCCAAGGAGCTCCAGCCGGCGATCGAGAGCTACAACAGCTCGGTCGGCTGACCTCCGGGACTACGACGACGGCCCGCCCCGCGCACCACGCGCGAGACCAAGCGGACCGGCCGCGCCAAGGCCGTCCTGCTGAACAGCCGGACCGGGGCCCTGCA
>NZ_JBSFJC010000111.1:0-27181 GCF_053597855.1 Kitasatospora sp. NPDC001225 | reverse complement strand
GGCGGCCGGGGCCGCCTCGGCGGTCGGCGCGGCCGGGGCGGGGACGGTCGGGACGGCGCCCGCACCGGGGGTGGCCGAGGAGGTGGTGGCCGGGGCGGAGGCGGGAGCGGAGGCGGCGACGGAGGCCCCGCCCTCGGCCGGGCCGCAGGCGGTGACGCCGACGGCGGCGACAACGGCCAGCGGGATGATCTTCGCAATACGGGCGATAACGGACGCGTTCATGTGACAGTCCCCCCAAGGACATGGTGATGGTGGTGATCGAATGAGCGGGCGCCTACTGTCACGCCCCGAGGAGTCGGCCCGAGCCCCCCGGCTCCGCCGGCTCGCTCTCCCCGCCTCTCACCCTGATAGACGTCCATCCCGCCGGGGGGTTGCAGCCGGGTTCGAAGAAATTTTTCCCGGCCCCGCACCCGCCCCCGCCCCTGGACCGAGGGCGGCGTCCAACTCGCCGGCCCGCGACGCGTTCGCGCAGGTCCTGGACGCGGTGTGAGCGGAGCCCGGCGCCGACCCGGCTGCCGCCACCGCCATCCAACAGCCTGTGCGAGTTCGCCCTGACCAACCCTGCCGGGGGCCATCCGCCCAAGCACGGCGGTGAGTTCACCTTCAGCGCCCCCGGCACCCGGGGCGACGGGCAGGCTGTCACCTCCACCGCGCCCCACCGCCGTATGGAGGTCCTATGTCAGCCGGAGCACCGGAGCCTCTTCCGGTCTCTGCGCCTCATCGATGACCGGGTCAAGTCTCGACGCCAACGGTTCCGGAACGCGCGCGCCCGGCGCCTCCCTGCGGGACGCCGGGCGAGCACCTGGGCCCCGAGGCTCGGTAGACCCGGTCGCACCGCTGGGAGCCGTAGCTGAAGCTCCCGTCCGGCTGCTTGTACATCATCTGGACGCACACGAGGCCCGCGCCACGGCCACCGAAGGTACTCGTGTTCTCGAAGTCGTACCACCGCTTGGTCTCGGTGTCGGCGTGGAGTCCCGGGCCGCTGAAAGCGAAGAAGCCCTCGAAGGTGGAGGCGCCGGCGGCCGAACTGCGCTTGTAGGCATGCGTTGCGTACCCGTCAGGGCCGCCGGTGACCAACAGGCACACCAGTTTGGTGCACTGCATGGACTCCGCCTGGGCCGGAGCGGACAGTAGCCCGACCGAGGACACCGCAACCATTCCCGCCGCGGCCAGATCGGCCGTGTGCTGCCCGCCTGTCTACGGTGGCGCGACGCCAACGCCCGCCACCACGACGTCCCGGCCGCCCAAACACAAGGGGCGAGCCCGCATCCGCGGCGAGAAGGGCCTGCGCCGGGGCGGCAGGCCCGTCCTCGCCGCGTGATCAAGCAACCCGGCGAACGAACTCGCAGTGCTAGAGCTGGCTCAGGATCGTCGGGTCCGTGATCTTCGTGTCCTCGGCCAGCATCATCGCCTTGCTGAGGATCACGGCCAGCAGGCGGTCGCCCTCGAAGGGGAGGTAGCCGGTCTGCGGGGCGGCCGCGGCGGACTTCGGGACGATGCACAGGTACTGGTCGTTCGGCGTCATCAGGATGTTCCCCGAGCCGAGGTGGATCTTGTACGTGTGGCGCTCGCCCGTCACGTGCAGGAAGCGGCCCTCAAGGGTGCAGCGGTCGGCTATCGCCAGCCGGGGCACGAGCCGCTCCAGCAGCATGCGGCGCGTCTCGGCACCCTGGCCGAGCTCACCGAAGCCGTACGACCTCCAGTAGTCCCTGAAGCGGCCCTCCGGTCCGCCGTCCTGCCAGGCCGGGTCGTTGCCGATGCTGGCCACGCCCACGAACAGGTCCACGTCGCGCAGGACTTCGGACAGCACGAGCGGCGGGACCTCGGCGAGCTGGACGGGCTCCACCGGCCCGGCGGCGGCCTCCGGCCACATGCGGTACTCACTGCCGTAGCAGTCCGCCGCGTTCTCCGGCGCGTCGATCGGGTAGAAGCGGACCTGGTCGGTGGCCAGACGCAGGTAACTGCCCGACTCGGTGGTGTCGTCCCCGTACTCGTGGCCCTCCCCGTGGATCCAGTACTCGGCGCGCAACCCCCACTGCGGCAGCGCACGGGTGGCGGGCGGGGCCGAGTCGTCGACCATCAGGCGCAGCTTGTTGCGCCACCCCCGGGCCGACGTCAGGGAGTGGAACTGGTGCTGGCGCAGGACGTGTGCGGCGAAACGGTTGGAGTACGTCCCCGTCGCGCGCTCGGCGTCGGTCAGCAGGTACACCTCGCGGTGGGCCTGCTTGAACGGCTGGGTGATCTCGTGCCGCTCCAGCCAGTCACGCCAGGCCACGACCTGGGCGGGCTCGTGGCCCACCGGGTGCCAGAGCCGGACCTCGGCCCCTTCGCGCACCGGGTCGTCGGCGAGGGTGCGCAGCTCGCCGTCCGCGAATCCGACGGTCGTGCCGTCGACCGTCCACAGCAGCCGTCGGGCCAGGGTGCCGACCAGGGGGTGGTCGAGGTACCGCTCGCGCCAGGCGGTGTACGGCCAGGTGCGGCGGCCGAGGAACTGCCGGTCCAGACGCTCACTCTGGGCGGAGAGCATCTTGTCGATGTCCTTGACCGCCGTCTTCAGCTCCTTGAGCTGCTCGGCGTGGTCGCGCTTGACGGCGGCGGGCACGCTCTTGACCTCCTTGCCCGCGGCGTTGCGCCAGCCGAGGAACACCCTGGTGCCCCGGACCTCCAGGACCGCCGTGGCCTCGCCCAGACGCGGCTCGGCCCGGCCGATCTCGGTCAGCCCGTAGGCGGGGACGGCGATCTCCTCGACCTCCTCGCGGGACAGGCCCAGCGCCTCGGCCCGGGTCCGGAGCGCGGTGTCGAGCAGCTTGAGCGTGCCCTTGTACGTCACGCGGGTGGCCAGGCGGGCGAGTTCGGCGAGGGCCGCTTCGCCGTCGATGCGGGAGAGCGCGGTCGTGGCGGCGTTGGCGACCTTCGGGTTGCGCGGGCCGAGCCCGGGGATCTTCCTGAGGGAGGTCTCGACCAGCGCGCCGAGGGCGCGGGCGGTGTCCGGATGGGCCGGCAGCAGGGCGAGCATCCAGGTCAGTCCGCGCAGGGCGTTGGCGTTGTACGGGTCGTAGGCGCTGTGTCCGTCGGACCCGAGGAGTTCATGGTTCAGCGCGAAGGTGCGGCGGCCGACGAGGGCGAGCCAGGGCAGCAGGGTGGTCCGGACGCGGTCGGCACCGAGGGGGAGGATCAGGCGTTCGGCCCGCTGCTCCCACGGGCGGGAGGGCTTGGCGGCTGTGGCGGTCGTCGCGTGCCGCAGGAGTGCCTGCCAGTCGGGGTCGTCCAGGGTGTCCCGCAGGGCCTGCTCGGCCCATTCCTCACCGACGTTGAGGACGGGCTCGGTGAGCGTGCCGGCGAACTCGACGAGCGGCTTCCTGCCGTAGGTGTCCAGGGCCGAGCGCCGGTAGACGGCCACGACCTCGGGAGTGAGGGGGCGGCCGGCCCCGAGCTCGGCCTCGGCGAGGAGCAGGTGACGGCCGCTGTGCACCACGGAGTTCTCGTGGCCGAGCTCGTCGAGCTTCTCCGTGCGCTCCGCCGTGAGCCGGTCGCCGGGCAGACCGTGCGCGACGACAGCCAGCAGGATGAGAACGTTCCCGCGGGCGACCGAGCCGGCCTCGGCCGAGTGGTACTGCCCGACCAGCGCGTCGGCGAGCGCGGTCCGGGCCTCGGACGGCAGCGCGCGCAACTCGGCGAAGGCGCCGTCCCACCGTCCCTCCCAGTAGCCGCTGTGCCTCCCTGTTCCCAGCTTCAGCAGCTCGACGGCGAGGTCATCCGCCTCTCCTGCGTACTGCCGGACCAGCTCCGTGATCTCCTGGAAGTCCATCACCGTCATCCCCCCACCAGCGGAACGAGCTTCAGGAACGTGACCTCGGTGCCGAGGCCGAGCTCGACCTCCTCCTCCGCGTCGGTGACCTGGCGTTCCCCCACCAGCACCAGGAAGCCGTTGCCCGCGAACGCCCGGAGCGCCAGCTCGCTCTGCGCCTCCGGATCGATCCGGCGCGGCGTGCGCAGCGCGTACCCGTTCAGCACCCGCTCGGCATCGTGCGGCCGCACCAGCCCCTGGAACACCTGCGGTGCCTTCGCGTTGTACTCGGCGACCTCCTGGAACACCCTGCGCCGGATCAGCTCACGCACGGTGAGCCTCTCCTCGAGAACCTCCAGCCCCCACCCGTCGCTCCGGTCCCCAGCCGTCGTCTCGTCGACGAACATCACGATTGCCATGCCGTGAACAGTACGGGCCCACCCTGACACTGACGTCCGGCAGAGTGGCGCGGGATTGCTGGAGCCGGGCCACCCGTGCCCTGGCCGGCAGGCCGTGGACCGGCGGGTGGGGCGCCCGGAGGGGTGCCCCACCCGTGCGGCCCGCTAGCCGGCGTGGAGGGCGAGGGTCGGGGAGAGGCGGGCGGCCCGGACGGCCGGGTAGAGGCCGGCCACCGTGCCGATGAGCAGGGTGGCGGCGAAGCCCCCGGTGACGGCCCACGGGGGGACCACCCAGGGCAGGCCGCCCGAGGCGGCGAAGGCGTAGGTGGCGGCCGCGCCCAGGGCCACGCCGGCCAGCCCGCCCAGTCCGGAGAGCAGGAGGGACTCCGTCACGAACTGGAGGCGGATCTGGCCCCTGGTGGCGCCCAGGGAGCGGCGCAGTCCGATCTCGTGGCGCCTCTCCAGCACCGAGATGATCATCGTGTTGGCGACCCCGACGCCGCCGACCAGGAGCGCCACCCCGCCCAGCCCGAGCAGGAGGTCGGTGAACGCCCCCTCGGTGGCGGCCTTGGCCTGGAGGGCCGAGGAGGGGTCGGTGACCTGCACGTTGTGCGGGTTCTGCGGATCGACGGTGCGGGGGATCAGCTCGCGGACCGCGCTGACCGTCCGGTCCGTCGACCGTTCGTAGATCTGGGTCGGGTGGCCGTCGAAGCCCAGTAGCGTGCCGGCGCCGTCCCAGCCGACCAGGGCGGCCCGCTCGATCTCGGGGGCCAGTGGCAGCGGGTCGAGGATGCCGATGACGGTGAAGTACCGGTCGCCGATGTGGACCTGCTGACCGGGGGCGGTGATGCCCAGGCGCTGGGCCGCGACGTGTCCGAGCACCGTCGACGGGTAGCGCCCGTTGGCCTCGTTGAGCCAGGTGCCCGAGCCGACCGCGCCGCGTACGACGTCCAGCAGTCCTTCGGTGGCGGCCTTCACGGTGATGCCGCCGGTCTCCTCGTCGGGGATCTTCTCGCTGCGCCGGACGGACTGCGCCAGGTCACCGGTCGCGCCGACCTGCTCGACCCCGGGGACGCGGCTCAGCATGCCGACCGACTCCTCGGGCAGCTTCACCTTCTCGCCGAACAGCCCCTGGCCGGGGGAGGCCACCAGCAGGTTGGTGCCCAACCGGTCGAGCTGCCGCAGGAGTTGGGCCTTGCTGGAGGAGGAGATGCCGACCACCGCGATCATGGTGGCGATGCCGATGGCGATGCCCAGCGCGGACAGCACCACCCGCAGCGGCCGGGTGCGCAGGCCGGCCGAGCCGACGTGGAGGACGTCACGGGGGCCGAGCCGGGCCGGGGAGAGCCGTGTGCGGCTCATCGCTCCCCACCCCGATCGGCCGGGACGGCGGCGCCGGTGCGCAGGTCCGCCACGACGCGGCCGTCGCGGATCCGGACCTGGCGGGGCAGGCTGTCGGCGATCTCGCCGTCGTGGGTGATCACCGCGATGGTGGCACCGTCGGCGTTGAGGTCGTGCAGCAGCTCCATCACCGCTTCGCTCGAGGCGGAGTCCAGCGCGCCGGTCGGCTCGTCGGCCAGCAGCAGGTCCGGCTCGCCGACCACCGCCCGGGCGATCGCCACCCGCTGCCGCTGGCCGCCCGACAGCTCGTGCGGCCGGTGGTGCATGCGGTCCGCGAGCCCGACCCGCTCCAGGGCCAGGGCCGCGCGCCTGCGGCGCTGGGCGCGCGGCAGGCCCGAGTAGAGCAGGCCCTCGGCGACGTTGTCCCGGGCGCTGACCCCGGTCACCAGGTGGAAGGACTGGAAGACGAAGCCGATGTGCCGGGCGCGCAGGGCGGACAGCCTGCGGTCGGAGAGGGCGGCGACGTCGTGGCCCGCCAGGGTGACGGATCCGGCGCTGGGCCGGTCCAGGGTGCCGACGATGTGCAGCAGGGTGGACTTGCCCGACCCCGAAGGGCCGACGATGGCGAGCAGTTCGCCGCTTCCGATGCGCAGGTCCACCCCCTGCAGCGCCACCACCCCGCCCGGATACTCCTTGGTGACCTGGTTCAACTCGACCACCGCGCTCATGACGTGGGCACCCCGACCTTCATTCCCTCGGCCAGGCCGGTCCCGCTGACCTCGACCCGGCCCTGTCCGAACATGCCGAGTTCGACCGGGACTTCGCGCACCTTCCCGTTCTCCACGACCTGGACGCCGAAGCCCCCGCCGGTCAGCGCGAGCAGGGCGTTGACCGGTACCGTCAGCACGCCCTCGCGGACCTCGCCCTCGAGCTCGACGGTGACCGGCGCCTGGTCGAAGCCCTCGGCCTGCCCCGGGTCGTCGAAGACCACCCGGGCGGTGATCTTGGCGGGCTTGTCCGGGGAGCCCTGCTCCTTGCCGTCCTCACCGATGGTGCGGTCGACGGAGGCGACCTTGCCCTTGGCCCTGCCGCCGCCGGGCAGAGCGACCTCGACCCGGGTACCGGGCTTGGCGAGGTCGGCCCGGGAGACCTCGATCCTGATCTGCACCTGCCGTTCGGAGCCGGTGGTGGTGAGGACCGGCTTGCCGGGAGCGGCCTGGTCGCCGACGGCCGCGTCGTTCTTCTTGATCCGCACCGGACCGGGCGAGAAGGCGATCTGCTCGGGGCCGATCTCGCCGGTCTGGGCCAGACCGTGGGCCTTCTGCCAGCGCTTGACCGCCTCCACGGTGCCGGGGGTGAACTCCTCGTCCTCGGCCAGCCCCTTGCCGTGGCCCAGGGCGCGGAGGTTCTCCTTCAGCTGTCTGACGTCCGGCCCCTTGTCGCCCGCCTTCAGCGTCCGGTACACGGGGCGCTCGCCGACCATGAGCCGGACCTTCCGGCCGTCGACCTCGTAGAGGGCCCCGTCGCGCTCCACCACCGCGCCGGCCTCCGGGAGCCAGGTGAGGGTGCCCGTCACACCGGCGTTGAACCGGCGCTCCTCGGCGTACCCGAGCGTCCCGTCCACCTGGGTCCGGCTGCTCAGGTCCTGTCGTTCCACCGAGCCCGTGCTCGGCGGCAGCCCGTCCGTGCGGTCCGTGCCGGCGCTCGCGCCGCCGCCGGTCTGCGAGAGGGCCGTGACCCCGCCCACCAGCGAGACCGAGGTGACCAGCGCGGCGATCAGGTACGTTCGGCGGCTCCGCCCGCGCTCACTCCGCATGCTGACCACTGCACGCCTTGTTCGCCTTGTCGAACCTGTCCTTGTCGGGGCCCTCCGGGACCTTCATCGCCTGTCCCGACATCGCCGAGTCGCCGTCGAACTTCGGGTCCGGCATGTCCACACCGTTACCGCGCATGCACTGGGCGAACTTGAGAGCCCTGTCCTTGTCGGCCTGGGACACCTTCGCGCCGCCCGCGCCACCGGCTCCACCGCAGGCCTTGAGGGCTTCCGCCATCTTGTCCTGGCCGCCCTCGAGGACCAGGCCCCGCGGGTCCTGGCCCGGCTCCGGCTCCTTCACCTGGGCGCCGTGTTCGCGCAGGCACTTACGGTGCTCGTAGGCCTGGTCCGCCGCCGCGCCCCTGCCCGACGAGTCCGAGCCGGCGCCCCTGCCGGAGCCCGTGGCGCCTCCGCCACAGGCCGCGGTGAACAGCGCCATCCCCGCCACCAGCACGGCCGCCGCGCCGTACCTGTGGTTCCGCATGTGGTTCCGCATGGAATTCCTCCGAGTCCGATTGCGAGTGGCCGGCCACCGTGTCCGATACGTCTCCGATACCGGGTGACCGACGACGCAGAGGCTGGCACGCACCCGCCTTTCGCCGCTGTCAGCCGAGACCTTTACGGCGACGAAAGGTGGCTTTCAGGTACACCTGATGTCATGCGTGTACTGATCGTGGAGGACGAGGAATTCCTGGCGGACATGATCGCCGAGGGATTGCGGCGCGACGCCCTGGCCGTCGACGTCGTGTACAACGGCGCCGACGCGCTGGAACGGCTGCGCCTCACCGACTACGACGTGCTCGTACTCGACCGCGACCTGCCCGGAGCGCACGGCGACGAGGTGTGCCGGAGCGTCGTCGAGCAGCGGCTGCTGACCCGGGTGCTGATGCTCACCGCCGCCGGCACCGTCCGCGACCGCGTCGACGGCCTGGACCTGGGCGCGGACGACTACCTCACCAAGCCGTTCGCCTACGAGGAACTGCTGGCCCGGGTCCTGGCCCTCGGCCGCCGCACCCACCCCGCCCTTCCGCCGGTCATCGAACGTGCCGGCATCACCCTCGACACCGCCCGCCGCCAGGCCTTCCGGGAGGGCCGCTACCTCGCCCTGTCCCGCAAGGAGTTCGGCGTCCTGGAGGTGCTGATGCAGGCCGAGGGCGCCGTGGTCAGCGGTGAGGACCTGATCGACCAGGTGTGGGAGCGGAACATGGGATACCGCACCAACGCGGTCCGGGTCGCCCTCAGCAAACTCCGCGCCAAGCTCGGCGAGCCCTCGGTCATCGACACCGTGCCCGGCCACGGCTACCGCATCGGCGTCCCGGCGTGAGGCGCTCCGCCCCGGTCGGCCCGAACCGCCTTCCGCTGCTTCCGCTGCCGGGCAGAGCGCGCCCGCGGCTACCGGGCAGAGCACGCCCGCGGCTACCGGGCAGAGCTCGCCCGCGGCTGCCGGGCGGGGAGCGGGGCCGGCTGACCATGCTCTACGGCGGGCTGCTCGTCCTCGCCGGGGCCATGCTCATCGTCCTGGTCAACTTCCTGGTCCGGGAGGGGCTGTACACCTCGATCAGCACGGCCGTCGCCGTCGAACCGCGACTGGCCACGCTGGCGACCCCGGACCCGGCCGCGGCGGCGAAGACCCTCACGGTGGGAACCGCCGCGCCCGCGAACGCCCCACCCGGGAGCGCCCCCGCCGGAGCCGATCCCGCCGACGGCGGACAGTCCCACTTCCAGGCCGTCAAGGTCGTCACCCAGGCCGCCGAGCAGGCCGCCCAGAACCAGCTGCTGACCGTCTCCCTGATCGCCCTGGCCGCCTTCGCCGTCATCTCGATGGCACTGGCCTGGTGGATGTCGGGACGGGTGCTGCGCCCGGTGGCGGTGATCACCAACACGGCGCGGCGGCTCTCGGGCGAGAACCTGCACGAGCGGATCGCCCTCGACGCACCCCCGGGCGAACTCAAACAGCTCGCCGACACCTTCGACGACATGCTCGATCGCATGGAGCAACTGGTCGGTGCCCAGCAGCGGTTCGCGGCCAACGCCGCACACGAACTGCGCACCCCGCTCGCGGTGCAGCGGGCCGCGGCCGAGATCGGGCTGGCCACCGGGGACCCGGCCGCCGTCGCCCGGGTCCGCCGCAAACTGATCGAGGTCTCCGAGAGCAGCGAACGGCTCATCGAGGGCCTGCTGTTGCTGTCCGTCTCCGACCAGAGGCTGGACCACCGCGAACCGGTCGCACTGGACCAGCTGGCCCGCGCGGTGGCCGCCGAGTGCGCCGCCCCGGAGGAAGCCCGGACGAACGGCGTCACCGTCCGGACCGACACCGCCCCCGTGTCCGTCGAGGGTGATCCGGTGCTGCTGGCACACCTGGTACGCAACCTGGTCGGCAACGCCCTGCGCTACAACCACGACGGCGGCCGGGTCGACGTCGACGTGCGCGACGGCGTCCTGGAGGTCGCCAACACCGGCCCCCAGGTTCCGCCGGAGACGGTCCCCTACCTCTTCGAACCCTTCCGCCGCCTCCAGGAGCGTCGGCACAGCCCGCGTGAGGGCGCGGGCCTCGGCCTGTCCATCGTCGCCTCCATCGCGCGGGCCCACCACGCCACCGTCACCGCCGACCCCGGCAGCACGGGCGGACTGCGCGTCCGGGTCGAGTTCCCCACGGCCTGACCCGGCGGGCGGCGGCACCCGCAGGGCACGCGATCGGCCTCGCCCACCGCCCCAGCGCCTACTGGGCGCTGGGTTCCCGGGTCGCCGTGCGGTAGAAGTTCAGCGAGACCGGTCCCTTCGTGCTGGTCGCCTCCGGGCTCTTGCCCGTCATCTTCCGCTTCTCGGCAGCGTGGTACCGGAGGTCCTCGACGCTGTCCGCCGGCGGGACCGGATTGTCGGCCTCGAAGAGCTGGGAATGTCCCGAGTCGGCCACGACGAAGGTGTCCCCGTGCATGTTGGCCTGGCTCTCGCCCGCGTCGCCGAAGTTCGCCGCCACCAGGATGTGGACGCCTTCGTACGGTTCGTTCCAGAGGCTCTCCGCGGCGTTGTCCGAGCATATTTGGAGACGGACCTGAACGCCCTTCACGGTGGTCTCGAAGTTCTCCTGCCCGATGGCGAAGAAGCCTTGCTCCATCTCCTCCGGTGAACGGTCCGGAGCTCCTCCCCAGTCCGGCGCCTCGAAACGCTTCGTGTAGGTCTTCGGATCCTGGCCGCCCTGGAAGACACGCGCGTAGTTGTCGAACACGGTCACGTTGCCCGACCCGTCGGGGTCAGGTCCTTGCTCCCAGATCTCCTCCAGCTCCGCTACCGAGTCCTTCGCGTATCCGTTGTCGGCACCCATGTTCTCCTTGAGCCGCTTCCGGCCCTCCTGCTGTTCGGCGCGCGCCTGGTCCGATTCGTGCGCGTCGAGGGAACGTCGGCGGCCGATGGTTCCCGGCACCACCAGGTAGTTGCTGGGCAGGATCGCCAGGCGGTCGGCGAGCCACTCGTCCACGCCGGCCGCCTGGTCCCCGCTCAGGAAGTGGGTGCCCTGGCCGCTGAAGTAGTACTCCGGCGCGGTGAAGATGTACACCTGCTCCGGGTCGTACCGCTTGCTCCATTCGAGGAACGCGGTGTCCAGCGCCTCGCCCAGGAGCTTCTTCTTCTTATCCAGCTCGACGGCCGACCACTGCGCACCCGCTTTCATCACCTTGTCCGTGGGGGCCTGGACACTGGCGATGTGGACACCGGTCCTGTCCGCGCCGATCTCCGTGTCATGGGGATCGAACGTCTCGCGCGCCCACGGCTCGGTGCTCCCGAGGCGCCCGCCGGCGGCCTCCGCGAGGTTCGCCGCGACCTCGCGGTCCTCCTCCGCCGTCGCGCGCTGCACCGCTACGTCGGTACGGGTGCCGACGGCGGCTCCGCCCTCGGTCCGCGCCGGCGGAAGCACCGACCGCCGCATGACGCGAACGGCGTTGGCCTCGGCCTCGCGTTCGAAGCGGTCGGAGGGGTCGGAGACCTTCAGCCCGGTGCCGTCGTCCGTTCCGGCGACGGGGCCTTGGCGCTGCTGGATGACGTGGGTGAGTTCGTGGGCGAGGGTGTGCTTGTCGCCTCCGCCCTCGCCGATGACGACGTGGTGGCCGGAGGTGTAGGCGCGGGCGCCCACGTCCACTGCCGAGGCCCGCGCGGCGGCGTCCGTGTGGATGCGGACGTCCGAGAAGTCCGCGCCGAGCCGGCCTTCCATCTCGGTGCGCGTGCCGTGGTCGAGCGGACGCCCCGGGGAGCGCAGGACGTCCTGGACGGTGGAGCGCTGAACGGCGTGCTCGGTCTGCCGGTAGTCGAATTCGTCGCCCTGCCTGGGCTCTTCCTGAGCCCCAGGCCGTCCGGTCCGGCGGAGCATCTGGACGACCGCCGCGTTGCCGACGCTGCGCTGGAGGGCCAGGAGAGGCGGCGCGCCCCCGATCGCGGGCTTGCTCGCCGGTGGACGGCTGCGCTCGGCCTCATCGGTCTTCGCGCTGTGCTGGGCGTGCATGGTCTCCCTCTCGCACGGCAGGCGGTCACCCTCCTGACTAACAGACGGTCAGGGGCTCCACCAGAGGCGTGAAGGCAGTCCGGGCTGCCTGATCGGGCACGACGCGCTGCCCGTCGCGCAGGCACGGCCACCGTTCGCCCGTCACGGGAACGGCCCCGATCCGCCGCCGGTCATTCCGTGGCCGGCCGGTCCCACCGAGCTGGATGAACACGCCGAGGCGGTCGCCCACGGCGCGGATCCCGACGATCCGCCCGGCGTGGACGATGCCGAGCGGTTCGCCTTCGCGCTTGACGTCCTCCTGCTCGGCTTCGAGGCGCTGCGCTCGGGCTGAGGCGGGGCCGAGGTGCCTGGCATCCACCAGGTGCCAGGCCAGGCCGTTGGGCGGCGAGGCCGTTGCCGGGTGGGCGGACGACCGGTGTCGGCAGGGCGTCAGCCTGCGAGGAGCTGTCGTGCCTTCACCAGGCGCGCTCGATGCTCCTCGATCCACCCGACCGGCGGGGACATCGGCAGGCTGACCGTCACCTGCGAGGACGGGTCGTCGCTCACCGTCACCCCGATCGCCCCTGAAGGGAGCGGCTTGATCCTCAACCGGACCGTCCGGCCGGAGTCCAGCCACGAGACGAACCTGGCACCGGCAAGACCGTCGAGGGCTTCCTCCCACCTGTCCAGGTCGAAGGACGTGATCCCCACCGGGAAACCGCCGGTGATGGTCTCCGTCGACACGGTGAACTCGCAGTCCAGGAACTCGCTGCCCGGATCCGGTCGCTTCAGCACCCGCAGCGCGACGACGTGACCGCTCGTCCCGGGCGGATCGGCAAGGTGGATCAGATCGTCCAGTCCGCTGTGCAGTTCGTCGTCCATCACAGCCCTCTCGCTTGGTCTCGGACAAGGGCATCCTTCCGGACGGCACCGACAGCTCCGGTGCCACCGGCACCGGCCGGAACGCCGAGGGCAGGCCTGCGGCGCGGTGGACGTCCGACGGCCGATGCGGTGCCGCTGTCCGCTATGCCCGTAGACGATCGGTGTCCATCGTGGTCGGGCCCCGGTCCATCACGTCGATGCCGGATCTGGCGCGGGTCTCCGGTGACCGCTCCCGCGACTGCCCGACGTCCACCGTGGCGGGCCGGAGCGTGGCGTGTGCGGACCAGCGGGTCTCTCCAGGGCGATACCGGCCGGATCGGCCGCACTTGCCCCCGGGTGGGCTGCGGGACGAGGCTGGAGGGGAGAGGGAAACGGGTGCGGGAGGCGTCGCTCGTGGACGGAGACGAGCCTGCCGGCCGGTCCGCCAGGGGGCACCGGAGTGTGCCGCACACGGCCGACCTGCGGGTCGAGGCCTGGGCGCCGACGGCGGAGGGCTGCATCGGCGAGCTGGTGCACGGCGTCGTCGGCAGTTTCGCCGACCTGGCCGGCGCGCGGATCGTCGGCGAGCGCGGCTGCACGGTCCTCGCGGTGAGCGATCCGGACCTGCTGGCGGGCGTCCTGGAGGAGGTCGTCTACCGGATGGACGTCGACGGCGAACTGCCGGTGGCGGTGGCGGTCGGCCCGATCGAGGGCCTGGACGGCGCCCGTCGGGTGGCGGTCCGGTTCCGGATGGCCGACGCCGCCACGGCCGCCCTGGTCGGCGCCGTGCCGAAGGCCGTCTCACTGCACGACCTGGACCTGAGCGCCGGGCCGGACGGCTGGACCTGCCAGGCCACGGTGGATGTCTGAGCCCGGTCCCGGGCGCGGTGGGCCGGAGCCGCGGGAGCGGGGTGAGCGAGGTGGAGATCGCACTGACCGAGGCCGGCCGGTACCGCTGGCGGATC
The DNA here is from genome assembly GCF_053597855.1 of Kitasatospora sp. NPDC001225. Classification (NCBI taxonomy): domain Bacteria; kingdom Bacillati; phylum Actinomycetota; class Actinomycetes; order Kitasatosporales; family Streptomycetaceae; genus Kitasatospora; species Kitasatospora sp. NPDC001225. The sequence continues at coordinate 13,545 of NZ_JBSFJC010000111.1, read as the reverse complement.
GAGCCGCGCCCGCCGATGCGGGTGCCCGGGGTGGTGTTCGCGAGCGCCGCGCTGCTGCCGCAGGCCGCCGGGGACAAGGCGCTGGAGCAGGTGGCGAACGTGGCGGCGCTGCCCGGGATCGTCCGCGCCTCCTTCGCGATGCCGGACGTGCACTGGGGCTACGGCTTCCCGATCGGCGGGGTCGCCGCGACCGACGTCGAGCGGGGCGGGGTGGTCTCGCCGGGCGGGGTGGGCTTCGACATCTCCTGCGGGGTCCGGCTGCTGGCGGCCGGGGTCGGCCGGGACGAACTCGACCCGGAGCGGATCGGCCGCCTGATGGACCTGCTGGACCGCACCGTCCCGCGCGGCCTGGGCCGGGGCGGCCTGTGGCGGCTCGGCGGACCGGAGGAACTGGACGAGCTGCTGATCGGCGGTGCCCGCTACGCCGTCGAGCACGGCCACGGTGTGCCGCGCGACCTGGAACGCTGCGAGGACCGTGGCGTGCTGGCCGGCGCGGCTCCCGGGGAGGTGAGCACCCGGGCCGTCGAGCGCGGGCTGCAGCAGGTCGGCAGCCTCGGCTCGGCCAACCACTTCCTGGAGGTGCAGGCCGTCGACCGGGTGCACGACCCGCGGACCGCCGCCGCCTTCGGACTGCGGCCGGGACAGGTCTGCGTCATGATCCACTGCGGCTCGCGCGGCCTCGGCCACCAGATCTGCACCGACCACGTCCGCGCCATGGACCGCGAACTGCACCGCTACCGGATCGAGCTCCCGGACCGCCAGCTCGCCTGCACCCCGGTCGACTCCCCGCGCGGCCGTGCCTACCTGGGCGCCATGACCGCGGCCGCCAACTACGGCCGGGCCAACCGGCAGCTGCTCGCCGAGGCGGCCCGCCGCGCCTTCGCCACCGTGCTCGGGGTCGGGCTGGAACTGGTCTACGACGTCTCGCACAACCTCGCCAAGCTGGAGACCCACGAGGTGGACGGCGAGCTCCGGACGCTGTGCGTGCACCGCAAGGGCGCCACCCGGGCGCTGCCGCCGGGCGACCCCGACCTGCCCGCCGACCTGATGGAGGCCGGGCAGCCGGTGCTGGTGCCGGGCACCATGGGCACCGCCTCGTACGTCATGGTCGGACTGCCCGGCAACGAGGCCTTCCGCTCCGCCTGCCACGGCGCCGGTCGGGTGCTGAGCCGCCACCAGGCGCTGCGCACCGTACGCGGCGAGCGGCTGAAGAGCGAGCTGGAGGCGCGGGGGATCGCGGTGCGGCCGGCCTCCTGGCGGGCGCTGGCCGAGGAGACCCCCGAGGCGTACAAGGACGTCGACGCGGTGGCCGCCGTGACCGAGGCCGCGGGGCTCGCCCGGCAGGTCGCCCGGCTGGTGCCGCTGGGGGTGTGCAAGGGGTGAGACACCCTCCGCTTCGGCCGCGTCCCTCGACTCGCCCGGCCGGGCGCGCTTGGATGTCGGACGCGTCCGTCACCGGGGCGCGTCCGGCGACGGGTCGCATCCCGTCGCCGGAGCCCGTCCGGCACCGTCGGACGCGTCCCTCACAGGAGGTGGTCATGCCGGGAAGCCCGGATCCAGCCGTCGACCGCCGGGGCACCGGAGGCGGTCCGGTGATCGAACTGCGGGCGCTCACCAAGCGCTACGGCAGTACGGTCGGCATCGAACAGCTGGACGTGTCGGTCGAGGCCGGCGAGGTGTTCGGCCTGCTCGGCCCCAACGGCGCCGGCAAGACCACCACGCTGCGCTGCCTGGTCGGCCTGCTCGGCCCCAGCGACGGGCAGGTGCGGGTGCTCGGCCTGGACCCGGTGGCCGACCACGGCCGGCTCGCCCCCTCGATCGGCTACCTGCCCGGCGAACTGCGGCTCTACCCCGAGCTCACCGGGCAGCAGACCCTCGACCTGCTCGCCGCCCTCCAGGGCGCCCCGGTCCCGCGCCAGCGCGAGCTGTGCGAGCGGTTGAAGCTCTCCCGGGCCGACCTGGCCCGGCCGGTGGGGCAGTACTCGCGCGGCATGAAGCAGAAGCTCGGACTCGTCCAGTCACTCCAGCACCGGCCGCCGGTGGTGGTGCTGGACGAGCCGAGCGAGGGGCTCGACCCGCTCGTCCAGGAGACCTTCTACGAACTGCTCGCCGAGGAGGCCGCGGCCGGACGGACCGTCCTGCTCTCCAGCCACGTGCTGCCCGAGGTGCAGCGGACCTGCGGCCGGGTCGCCATCGTCCGCCACGGCCGGCTGGTCACCGTCCGCTCGGTGGCCGAACTGCGCCAGGCCCGGGCCCGCCGGGTCCGGCTGCTCCTCGACGACGGGCGGGGCGCCCGGCCGCTCGGCGCCGCCGAGCGGTGGTCCCCGCGCTGGGACGGCCCGCGGGTCGAGCTGCTGGTGCCGCCGGACGAGGTGGTCGCGGCGGTGCGCAGCCTGCTCGCCGAACTGCCGGTCGCCGACCTGACGGTGGAGGAGGCGGGCCTGGACGAGGCCTTCCTCGACCTCTACCGGTCCGTCGGGGCCGAGGAGCCTTCGACCGGCGGCAGCCGGCCGGAGCGGGAGGAGCGGCCGTGAACCCGGGCACCGTCAACCGCCGCCTCCCGCTGGTCTGGCTCGCCCTGCACCGGCGGCGCCGGATGCTGCTCTCCCTGCTGTTCGGCATGGTCGTCTTCGAGGCCCTGATCGTGGTGATCGCCGGGACCATCCCGCCCGGCGACCTGTTCGGCGGCGGCCGCACCCCGCCCGGCGCGTTCAAGGCCTTCAGCGGTTCCAACGGCGACGTTTCCATCGCCAGCTACCCCGGCCTGCTCGGCGCCGGGCTCACCCACCCGTTCTGGATCGCCCTCCAGCTGACCGTGATCGGCTCGCTCGGCGCCGCCGCCGTCGCGGCCGACGTCGAGTCCGGCACCATCGAGCTGCTGATGACCCGCCCGGTCTCCCGCCGCCGGCTGCTCGCCGAGCGGACCGGCGCCCTGGTCGCCGCCTCGGTGCTGCTCAACGCCGCCGCCACGCTGACCCTCGCGCTCGGGGTGGCCGCCTCCGCGCCGCTGCGCGAGGCCGTCCCGGAGGGCGCGGTGTTCACCGCCGGACTGCTCGGCTGCGCCCTCGCGTTCTGCCTGACCGGACCGGTGCTGGCGGTCTCCGCGGTCAGCCGGCGGCGGGCCCATGTGGTCGGCGCGGCCGTCGCCTTCGGCGCGGTCGGCTTCGCGCTCAACTTCGTCGCGCTGGCCTGGTCCCCGGCCCGGCCGTTGCGCTACCTCAGCCCGTTCCACTACTACGCGCCGGGCGACGTGCTCGGCCACGGCGGGGTGCCGTGGGCGGCGTTCGGCGTGCTGCTCGGGGTGGGGCTGCTCGGGCTGGTGGCGGCCTTCCGGCTGCTGGAGCGGCGGGACCTGGCGGTCTGATCCCGGGGCGCGGTGTGTGGCTGGTGGGCGGCTGGTGGGCGGGGCGCGGCCGGTCAGCCCCAGGTGCGGGCCGCGGCCAGCAGGTGTTCGCGGACCAGGGCCACATGCGGGTTGGCCGAGCCGGCCGGGCGGCGCACCAGGTAGGCGGTGTTGATCGGCGGATCGGTCGGCTCGTGAAGCAACCGCAGGGCCCCGGAGGCGAGTTCGGCCCGGCACAGGTAGCCGGGCAGCACGCTCCAGCCCGCGCCCGCGGTCACCGCCGAGAGCAGCGCCCGCAGGTCCGGCACGGTGACCGCGGCCCGGGCGTGCAGCCGCCGGTCGAAGACGTGCCGCCAGTAGCGGCGGGCGATCGGCAGGTCCTCGGCGTAGCTGAGCAGCGGTGCCTCGGCCAGCGCGTCGGGCAGCTCCCGGCCGGCCAGCCGCTCGGCCCAGACCGGGGCCGCGACCAGGACGAACTCCTCGTCGGCGAGCGGTTCGGCGAGCAGCGTCCGGCCGCGCGGACGCCGGGTGGCGACCACCAGGTCGTGCTGCCCGGCGCGCAGTTCCGCCAGCAGCGGGTCGGTGAGCCCGCCGGTCACCCGCAGCTGGACGCCCCGCGCGACCAGCGGGGCCAGCTCGGCCAGCAGGACGGTGCCGAGGAACTCGGCCGGCCCGGCCAGGTGCACCGGCTCCGGCGCGCCGCCGCCACGCCCGTCGGCGAGGCCCGCGAGCCGGTCCAGGGGCCCGGCCAGGCGGGCGGCGAGGTCGTCGGCGTACGGCAGCGGGCTGACCCCGCGGGCCCGGCGTTCGAACAGCTCCCGGCCGAGCCGCTGCTCCAGTGCCCGGATCTGCGCGGTCACCGTGGACTGGGAGAGGCCCAGCAGGTGCGCGGCCGCGGTGAAGGAGCCCGCCCGGTGCACGGCGAGGAAGGTCCGCAGCTGGTTGAGGTCCAGCGGGCCGGAGCCGGTGGCCGGGCGATCGCTCATGCCCGTGAGCGTACGGGATTCCGATGGCTCGGCGGTGGGCCCTGGGGTGGGCCCGATGGTGGATTCGGTGGTCGGTTCGGTGCTGAGCTTGGCGACCGGCTCGACGGTCCGGGTGAGGTATCGGAATTCCGATGCCTCACATCGCGTGGCCCATTGGTTCCCGCGGGCCGGGCGCGTCTAGCGTCGACCGCGTGAGCGCCGCGGCGGACCGTCGTGGCGGAGACCGCGGCACCCCCGGAGGCACACCCCCATGGCCGACATCCTGTTCGTCCTGACCGGTTCGAAGGTCTGGACCCTGAACGACGGCACCGAGCACCCGACCGGCTTCTGGGCGGAGGAGGCGGTCGTCCCGTACCGCGCCTTCACCGAGGCCGGCCACCGGGTCGCCGTCGCCACCCCCGGTGGTGTCGTCCCGGTCGCGGACCGGGCCAGTCTGACCGACCCGGCGATGGCCGAGGAACTGGCGGGGATCGCCGAGTTCCGGCAGCCGCTGGTGCTGGCCGAGGTCGACCCGGCCGACTACGACGCCGTGTTCTACCCCGGCGGCCACGGCCCGATGGAGGACCTGGCGGTCGACGCCGACTCCGGCCGGCTGCTCACCCGGGTGCTCGCCTCCGGGCGCCCGCTCGGAGTGGTCTGCCACGGCCCGGCCGCGCTGCTCGCCGCGCGGACCGAAGATGGCGGCTCGCCCTTCGCCGGGTACCGGGTGACCGGCTTCACCAACGCCGAGGAGACCCAGGCCGGCCTGGCGGACCGCGCGCCGTGGCTGCTCCAGGACCGGCTGGTCGGGCTCGGCGTGGACTTCGAGGAGGGCGAGCCCTGGGCGCCGCACGCGGTGGTCGACCGCAACCTGGTGACCGGTCAGAACCCGGCCTCCTCGGCCCTGGTGGCGACCGGGCTGCTGCGGCTGCTGAAGGACACGGGGAAGTAGGGGAAGTAGGGGAAGTAGCGGCGGAACGGCCGGTCCGTGCGGTCGCCCGTGCACGGGAGCTGCCTGAACGGGTGAGGAGCCCACGGCGGGTACGGCGCGGGCATGTGCCCGCGCCGTACGGCCGTCCTCGGCGCCCGCCCTCGGGATCCCCGCCCGGCCGGGCCCCGTCAGTGCAGGTCGTAGGCGGTAAGGGGGTGCCCCGCCCAGATCCGGCGGGCGGCCTGTTCCGGGTAGCGGACGGTCTCCGAGCGGGCGTCCAGGACGCGGGTGAGCTGCTGGTCCGGATCGAAGGCGGGCCACCCCGGGTCGCCGGTGGTGGCGAACCGGACCCAGGCCCGGCGCAGCTCCGCCGACACCCGGACGGCCTCCGGCGGGGGCGGGTCGCCGAGCGACTGCCGCGCCGTCGGGCTGTCCAGGCTGCCGAACGCGAGCGGTACGTCCAGGCCGTGGCAGGCGCCGAGGACGCCGCCGAGGGCGGGGGCGGGCAGGGCGAGCTCGAAGAGGTACGAGGTGCCGCCGGCGGCCGCGTTGGCCTCGGCCAGCCGGAGGGACGGCACCCGGAACAGGGCGTCGGAGCCGACGGCTTCGAGGAGTTCGGAGGGCGTCGCGCCGGGGAGGGCGGACCGGTAGGCGTCCGGGCCGCCCGGCGTCGGCGCGAACGCCTTCAGCATGCGCTGCGCCTCCTCCTCGGTGAAGCCGCCGTGTCGGCCGCTGAGGACGCTGAAGAGCCGGAACTCGTCCCGGGTGTGACCGACCAGCAGGTCCACGCCGGCGGTCAGCGCCGACCACGGGGAGCCCGGCAGGACCTCGCCGTCGACCACCGGGACGGTGGCGATGCCGCTCCGTGCCAGTCGGCCCCAGCGTGCGACGTGGTCCGGCAGCGCGGCATTCAGCTCGGTGACCGCCGAGGCCAGGCGCCAGGGGTGCACCTCGGCCAGCGCGGCGGCGGTGGGGACGGTGCCGAGCAGTTTCGCGAGCTCGGCGGTGACCTCGGCGGCCAGCGCGGGCGTGCAGTGGTTGCCCGGCACCGAGTGGGCGACGGCCCGCCGGAACAGGCCGCGGGCCGGGTCCATCGCCAGCAGGGCGGCGACCGAGCCGGCGCCCGCGGACTGCCCGGCGACGGTCACCCGGGCCGGGTCCCCGCCGAACCGGGCGATGTTGCGCCGCACCCAGTGCAGGGCGGCGATCTGGTCGAGGAAGGCCCGGTTGGCCGGGGCGCCCTCCAGCAGGGCGAAGCCCTCGGCGCCCACACGGTAGTTGACGGCCACCACGACCAGCCCGGCGGAGGCCAGGGCGGTCGGGTCGTACAGCGGGTCGCCGGCGGTGCCGGACATGAATCCGCCGCCGTGGATCCAGACCAGGACCGGCAGCCCGGCCGCGCCCGGATCGGGCGTGCAGACGTCGAGCGTCAGCCAGTCGGTGTCCTCGGACGGCTCGCCGGACCCGGCGGGCATCGGCCCGGACTGGGGGACGACGGGGCCGAAGGCGACGGCCTCGCGGACGCCGTCCCACGGCTCGGGGGCGGCGGGGGCGGCGAAGCGGAGGGCTCCGACGGGCGGCTGGGCGTAGCGGATGCCGCGGAAGACGGCGAGTTCCCGGCCGCCTCGCTGCTCGTGGTGCTGCTCCGGGTGCTGTTCCGGCTCGCGCCGCGGCTCCCAGCGGCCGCGGACGAGTCCTTCGGTGGTGCGGATGACGGGCTGCTCCGACATGTGGACGCTCCTCCCTCGGAAGGCTTCCCACGTTATAGGTCAGCTGTATTATGTCAAGCGTATGGAAAAGATCCCGCAGGGTCCGCGGTTTCCGCGGCCCGCGGGGAGAATCCGAGGAGCCGCCGCCGATGCCCAAGCAGGTCGACCACCGGGAACGCCGCGAGACGATCGCCCGCGCGCTGTGGCGGGTCGTGGAGCGGCGCGGCGCCACGCACCTGACGATGCGCGAGGTCGCCCAGGAGGCGGGCATCTCGCTCGGGCAGCTCCAGCACTACTTCGGCTCCCGGGCGCAGATGCTCACCTTCGCGATGGACTTCGCCGGCGAGCAGAGCGGGCTGCGGGTCGGCCGGGCACTGGCGGAGCTCGGCGAACGGCCGCACCCGCGCGACGTGCTGCGGGCGATGCTGGTCGAGCTGCTGCCCCTGCACGCCGACGCGCGGGCGACCAGCCGGATGAGCGCCGCCTACGTGCTGGAGGCGCTGCACGACGAGGAGGTCCACGCGCGGGCGCGCGGCGGACTGCTCCAGGGGCGGGCGATGGTCGAGGGGATCGTCCGGCAGGCGATCGCCGACGGGCAGCTCGCGGCCGACCGCGACCCGGTGGTGGAGACGGACCTGCTGCTCGCGCTCACCGGGTTCACCACGCTGCTGGAGCTGGACGTGGTCGAGCCCGCCGCCGTGCTCACGGCCGTCGACCGGCACCTGGACCGGCTGTTCGCGGCGCCGGGTGGTGCGGGCGGTGCGGGCGGTGCCGTCGGCGGTCGGTGAGGGGGCGGCGGTCGGTCCGGGGCCCGGGGGCCCGGGGCGGGGCGTGGCAGGCTACCCGGGTAGCACCGCCGCCCGCGACCAGGAGCACCGCCATGGACCGACCCGCCGCCCTCCGACCCGCCGCCCTGCGCCTCGACGCCACCGCCTCCGGACACCCGGCGGGCATCCTGGACGCCGCCGAGCGGGCCGAACGCCGGGGCATGGACCGGCTGGTGGTCGCCGAGACCGCGTACGACCCGTTCCTCCAGCTCGCCCGGGCGGCGGACCGGACTGAGTCGATCGAGCTGGCCACCGGCATCGCGGTGGCCTTCGCGCGGACCCCGATGACGCTCGCCTACCAGGCCTGGGGGCTGCACGCGGCCTCCGGCGGACGGGCCGTCATCGGGCTGGGCTCGCAGGTCAAGCCGCACATCGAGAAGCGCTTCGGGATGCCCTGGGACCGCCCGGCCGCCCGGATGCGCGAGTACGTGCACGCGGTGCGGGCGATCTGGCACAGCTGGCAGACCGGCGAACGGCTGCGCTTCCGGGGCGAGTTCTACACCCACACGGTGATGACGCCGGTGTTCTCGCCGGATCCGGTCCCGTCCGGGGTGCCGCGCATCCTGTTGGCGGGCGTCGGGCCGCTGATGACCCGGACCGCCGGGGCGGTGGCCGACGGCTTCCTGAGCCACCCGTTCTCCTCCACCGCCTACCTGGCCGAGCAGGTGCTGCCGGGCCTGACCGAGGAACGGGCCCGGGCCGAGGCGGAGGGCGCCGCGTGGACGGGGCGGCCGTTCGAGATCGTCGGCAACGTGCTCACCGCCACCGGCCGCACCGAGGAGGAGCTGGCGGCCAACCGGGCCGCCACCCGCGAGCGGCTCGCGTTCTACGCCTCCACGCCGGCCTACCGCCCGGTGCTGGCGCAGCACGGCTGGGAGGGGCTCCAGGAGGAGCTGCACACCCACTCGGTTCGCGGGCGCTGGGCGGAGATGGCCGCGCTGATCGACGACGAGGTGTTCGACGCCTTCGCGGTCTGCGGTCCGGTCGAGGAGGTCGCGGGGGAGATCCACCGCCGCTACGCGGGGCTGGTCACCCGGCTGTCCGTCAGCCTCCCCGAGGACGCCGACCCGGAGCTGGGCCTGGACGTCCTGGCGGCGGTGCGGGCGCTGGGCCGACCGGAAGCGGACGCCGGATGATCGGGATGGATGGCCGACCGGGCACAGGGTGATGAAGTCTGGGCAGATTCGTGCAACGCGTTTCCGGTGGTGAGGGCGGGCGGCAGGATCGCGGTGGCAGGCAGGGCCGTCCCCGCGAGGACCGGCGGCCCCGGACCTGCCGCGTTGTGCGGGGCCTGTCGTGCCGTACGGACCGTTGCGCCGTACGGCCTGTCATGCCTCGGCCACCCGTTGCCGATCGTGGGGGTGCACGCGTGTCCGTGTCCGACAACCGTCCGGCCGACTACGACCTGGCGGAGCGCTGGGACCCGGGAGCGAAGGCGTACGTCGACGCCCTGGCCGACCCGGACGAGTTCCTCCGCGTCTGCGCCGAGCTGACCGGGTTCGACGTGCCCGAGCTGCGCTCCACCGGCATGGCGGACGAGCACCACCGCACCACGCTGGCCCACCGGGTCCGCGACGAGCACGCCCTGGTCCACCTCTGGTACGTCGGCGCCTGGCCCGGCGAGGCGCCCTCCTCCGCCCGCGCCCACGACCAGGGGCTGGTCTGGCGGACCTTCCACGCCGTCCCGCCCGGCGCCGCCGCCCCCGGGCACGGCAGCTGGGCCGGCGCGCCCCGGGGCGCCGAGGTTCCGGGCCCCGAGGTCCGGGGAGGGGCGGAGATCCTGGGCGGGGCCGCGACGTCGGGAGGCACCGCATCGCGGGGCACCGGGGCAGCGGCACCGGACAACGGCGGTGAGGGCCGGTGACCGCCCGTTGGGACGCCGTCGTGGTCGGCGCGGGCTTCGCCGGGACACTGGTCGCCCACCGCCTGGGCGCACAGGGCTGGCGGGTCCTCGTCCTGGAGGCCGGCCGGGCCGCGCCCACCGGCGCCGAGGCCGCCACCGCCCACCGCGCGGCCGGCGGCGGACCGCCCACCTCGCCCTACCCGCACAGCCCCGAGGCGCCGTCACCCGACGTCACCGACCTCACCGGGAACCCGGACGGCGGCTTCACCGCCACCGGCCACCTCCGCCAGTACGGGCCGCTGCCCTACGCCAGCGGCTACCTGCGCGCCAACGGCGGCACCGGGCTGCTCTGGACCGGACTCACCCCGCGCATGCACCCCGAGGACTTCCGCACCGGCGACCTCGGCCACGGCCGCAACTGGCCGATCGGCTACCACGACCTGGAACCCCACTACCGCGAGGCCGAACGGGAACTCGGCGTCGCCGCCGACGCCGAGGAGCAGCGCCGTGCCGTCGGACTGCCCATCCCGGACGGCTACGACTTCCCGATGCGGGCCATCCCGGCCAGCTACCTCGACCGGCAGCTGGCCCGGGCCCTCGACGGCCGGACCGTCCGCGATCCCGCCGTGCCCGGCCCCGCCCGGCTCGCCGTCACCGCCACCCCGCACGCCCGCAACGGCGTGCCGACCAGGCCCGGCTCCGCCGACGGGCCGCTCTGCGCGGGCAGTTCCAGCTGTGTCCCGGCCTGCCCGAGCGGGGCCAAGTACACCCCGATGCGTACCCAGGCCCGCTGGGCGGCCGGGGTCGAACTGCGAACGGAGGCCGTCGTCAGCCGGGTGCTGGCCGACCCGGAGACCGGGCGGGCCCGGGGAGTCGAGTACCTCGCCGGCGGCACGACCCACCGGGTGACGGCGGACCTGGTCGTCCTCGCCGCGCACGCGATCGAGAACGCCCGGCTGCTGCTCCTCTCCGGTCTGGCCGACCGCAGCGACCAGGTCGGTCGGAACCTGATGGACCACCCGGCCCTGCTCACCTGGGGGCTGATGCCCCGACCGGTCGGCCCCTACCGGGGGCCCGGCTCCACCAGCGGCCTGGAGGCGTTCCGCTTCGGACCCGGGCGGGACCGCCGGGCGCCGTTCCGGATCGAGATCGGCAACTGGGGCTGGTCCTGGGCGGGCGGCGCGCCGGAGGCCGAGGCGGCGTCGCTGCTCGCGGCGGGCCTCCGGGGCAAGGAGCTCCGGGAGCGGCTCGGCGACCGGCTGGGCCGTCAGTTCTCGCTCCAGTTCGAGCTGGAGCAGCCCGCCGACCCGGCCAACCGGGTCACCCTCGACCGGGACCGGCGCGACCCGCTCGGCCTGCCGAGCCCGGCCATCCGCTACGACGTCTCCGAGTACGTCCGCGAGGGCATGGCCTCGGCCCGGGCCGTCTCCGACCAGCTGTTCGCGCTGCTCGGCGCCGAGGACCACACCGCCTACCCGGCGGCCGGATGGCCGGGACGGCTCGAACACCGGGGAACCGTCCACGGCTACCGGGGCGCCGGCCACGCCGGTGGCACCCACATCATGGGCGACTCGCCCGCCAACTCGGTGGTCGACCACTGGCAGCGGTGCTGGGAGCACCCCAACCTGTACGCCGTCGGCTGCGGGTCGATGCCCTCCCTCGGCACCTCCAACCCCTCGCTCACCATGGCCGCCCTCGCGCTGCGCAGCGCCGAGCGGATGCACCGCGACCTGCTGGAGCTGCACCGCCCGGCGGCGGTGGCGCCCCCGGCCGCCAGCCGTGTCCCCGTACCGCCCGTGTTCTCACCCGCGTTGACCCCGTCGTCGCCCCCCTTGCCGTTCTCCTCGCCGTCCTCCTCGTCCCCCTCGTCCTCGGAGCCCTCATGACCGGCCTGCCGCTGCCGCCCGTACCGGAGCCGTACCACCTGCCCTTCCACTACGGTGCGTTGCACAACGTCGGTGTCGACTACCTGGTCGACCGTGCGCGGGCGAGTGAACTGCTCGCCAAGCGCCACCCCGGGCTGAGCGTCGCCGCCTTCGACGGCGGGGCCTGCGTCTCGCTCAACTTCCAGCTCTACTTCGCCCAGTATCCGAACGGCGGCGGCATCACCCAGGAGCTGGAGATCAACCTGATCGCCCACCCGGTCTTCGCCGAGGAGCGGATGCCGGTGGTCAACTACGGCCAGTACGCCCGGGGTTACGACCAGACCAAGCTGCTCGGCATCGCGCGGCTGCATGTGCTCTGCGACAACCCGCTCGCCATCGACGCCGGGCGCCGGCTGTACGCCGAGCCCAAGCACCCGGGCTGGTTCGAGACCACCCTGCCCTCCCTCAACGCGCCCGACGTGCGCGAACGCTGGTCGGTCTCCTGCCGCCGGGCCGCCCTCGGGCCGGACGGGCTGAGCCGCCACGACGAGGAACTCCTCGCCCTGGACGTGAACCTGGTGGGCCTCACCCCCGAGTCCGTCAACAACACCCCGATCACCGGCTACGGCACCGACGACGAGGGCAAGCTGCTGGCCGGACCGCTCAACGTCTACCAGCCCTACCGCTACTACGCCCTGGACGACCGCACCGCCGACCGCGTCCGGCTCGACCTCGGCAACCCCGCCGAGGAGTCCGCCCGCGACCTCGCCCACCTGATCGCCGACGCCCCGGCCGCCGGGGTCTGGACCTACCAGTCCCCGCCGGTCGCCGCCCACAACCGCGCCTACTACGTCCGGTGACGGCCCCGGGCTCGGCTCCCGTCTTCGCCCCGGGCGGCATCGCCGTACGGCGGGACGTCGCCCACGGCCGGGTCTGGTCGGCCATGCCCTACACCGTGCTCGCGGACAACGGCGACGTCCTGACCCTCACCGCCCGCCCGGGGACGGAGAGCCTGGCCCCGGCCAGCTGGACCGTCGCAGCGCACGCCGGAGACGACGCCCTGCGCCTGGACTGCGTCCACGACCTCGCCTCCGGCCGCTGGGAACTCGACTACTGGACCTGGCGCGACACCGTGGTGCTCAGCCGCTTCACCGCCGGAGTGCCGTTCAGCGTGCACCGCTTCCTGACACCCGACGGCCGGCCGCTGCGCTGGTACGTCAACTTCGAGCGCCCGTACCGCCGGACGGCCATCGGCATCGACACCCTCGACCTCTTCCTGGACCTCGTGATCACCCCCGATCTGTCGTCGTACAGCTGGAAGGACGAGGACGAGTACGCCCAGGCCCGGCGCCTCGGCGTCGTTGACGAGGCCACCCACCGACAGCTGGACCGGGCCCGGGAGCTCGCCCTCGCCCAGCTCCGGGACCGCACCGGCCCGTTCGCCGCCGACCCGGACGCCTGGACGCTCCCGCCGGAGGGACCGCTGCCCACCCTCCCGGCCACCGCCCTCAGCACCCCCGCCGGAAAGTGGAATGAGGGCGGATCAGTGGACTGTTAGGGTCGCGTCCCTGCACGAAGGACGGCGAGGGGGCAGACGTGACGGCCGCGGCGGACACGATGGGCATGACGGACGCGACGGACGCGACGGACATGACGGACGACATGGAGGCGCTCAAGCACCTGCATGACGGCGGCGACTACCGGCGGCTCGCCGAACGGACCTCGAATCCCGACGTCCTGCGCCGGCTGGCCATCGGTGAGTACCCGTTCGTCTGGCACGCGATCGCCGACAACCCGGCCGCCCCCACCGACCTGCTGGCGGCCTTGGCCGGGCGCCGGCAGCAGGTGTGGAACGACAATCGCCTCCTTCGCTTGCTCTCGGCCCACCCCGCCCTCACGGGCGAGGCGTTGGACGGCCTGGTCGATCTCGTCGGGGACCGCCTGCGGGAGGGCGACCGCCCGTACGCGGCCGTCCTGGAGCTGGCCCGCCGACCGGAGCTGTCGGGGGGGGCGGGGGTCGTGGCGGTGGGGGGGGGGGGGGGGTCACGGCGGGGCGCGTGTG
>NZ_JBSFJC010000110.1:0-27267 GCF_053597855.1 Kitasatospora sp. NPDC001225 | reverse complement strand
CCGCCCACGCGATGTGCCCCTTCCAGGGCCAGGGCGCCTGCCAGGCCATCGAGGACGCCGTCGTCCTCGCCTCCCTGCTCACCCCCGCCGCCGACCCGGCCGCCGCCCTGCCCGCCTACACCGCCGCCCGGCTCCCCCGCACCACCGCCGTCGTCGCCGCCTCCCGCCGCATCGGCGACCTCGTCGCCCTCCGCTCCCCCGCCGCCACCCTCCTGCGCGACACCGCCCTCACCCTCACCGGCCTCCTTCCCGCCCGCACCCTGCTGAACCGCTCGGCCGCGACCTTCGCCTGGCAGCCACCGACCCTGGGCGGAGCGGGGTGAGGCGGACCGGGGCGAGGGGACCCGCAGCCGCCGGAGCCAAGGCCGGCTACGTGTCGGTGTCCTTGGGGCGCCGGGGCGAGGCGTAGACGAAGTGGACGGTGCGGGCCGCCTCGTCCACCAGGTACCGCACCCGGCCGCCCGCCGTCACCTCGTACTCCCATTGCGGCAGCTCGACCCCGCCGAAGACCCGGGTCGCCAGGCGCCCCCGGAGCCGGTGCTGCCGATCGGGGTCCCGCGCCGAGACGGCGGGACGTCGTCGCCGCGCTTGGGGCTCACGACTCGACCACCTCGCCGTGGTCGTCGCCGGGGAGGGGGCCGGTGAGCCCGGCCGCCAGTTTCGGATCCGCGAGGACCCTGGCGGTGGCGCGCCACTCGGCTATCACCCGGTGCAGGCCGGTGTGCACGTCCAACTCGACGACGTCACGCGTCGCGTCGACGAGGTCGACGACGAACTCCCGGATCTCCTCGGCCGACAGGTGCCTGACCCAGGGGAAGACCATGGGAAGGGCCGGCAGCACGGCCCGGGCACCCTCATCACTGCCGATCAGCGCGGCGAGCAGGCGCGCGGTGACGTCCGCGGTCTGCTCGCGCTGGCGGTCGTGGCGCTCGGTGGTGAGGTAGAGGTCCTCGCCGTCCCGCCGCGTGACGCGCACGCGCTGGGCCCGCTCCACGGTGTCCGCGACACGCTTGGAGTTCTTCGACAGCTCGGAGAAGGACACGGTGAGGGTCGGCATGGTCCGACGGTAGTTCGGAATACGTTCCGAAGTCCATCGCGACGAGGCCGTCGGGCGGCCCGTGTCGGTGGCGGTTGCGATGATGCGCGCCATGGATGACTCCGGCCGCCGCGCCATTGCCGAGTACTGGGACGCGGCCGCCGCGGCCTTCGACGAGGAGCCCGACCACGGGTTGCGGGCGGGGCCGGTGCGGGCGGCGTGGCTTCGGCGGGTGCGGGGGTGGGTGCCGGGCGGGGCGGCGGACGTGCTGGACGTCGGGTGCGGCACCGGCTCGCTGTCGCTGCTGCTCGCGGCGGACGGGCACCGGGTGACGGGCGTGGACCTGGCGCCGCGGATGGTCGGACGGGCCAGGGCGAAGCTGGTCGCGGCGGGCCTGACGGCGCGGTTCCTGGTGGGTGACGCGGGCGCGCCGCCGCTCGGGGACGAGAGCTTCGACGTCCTGCTGTCGCGGCACCTGGTCTGGACGCTCCCCGAGCCCGAGCGGGCGCTGCGCGCCTGGGTGCGACTGCTGCGGCCGGGCGGCCGGCTGGTCCTGGTCGAGGGCCGGTGGCGGGAGACCGGGCAGGCCACCGTCTCGCCGTACCCGGCCGGGGCGGGGCCGCTGCCATGGGGCGGCGGGGTCGGGGCGGAGGAACTCGCGGCGGCCGTACGGCCGTTGGTCTCCGAGCTGCGGGTCGAGCCGCTCGGCGGGGAGGCCGAGCTGTGGGGCGGGCCGGTGGACGACGAGCGGTACGCGCTGGTCGCGCGCCGTTGAGCGGCCCGGTCGGGCGGCCCGATCGGACCTCCCGGCCAGACGGCCCGGTCAGACGGGCTGGCCGAAGGTGCCGGTGAGCGGGTCGGAGTGGTGGCAGGCGGCGCAGCGCAGCCGGGTGTAGATCGCCACCGCGCCCATGAAGACGTCCTCGCGCCCGTCGGCCGGGGACGTGGAGGCGGCGGGTTCCCCGCAGTCCAGGCAGACCCGGCGGGGGCGGGCGGCGATCGAGCAGGCGCGGCAGATCAGGTGGGTCGGGTGTTCCGCGTGCACGACGACGGGCTGCGGCCCGCCGTACAGCAGGTGGTCGCACCAGGTGCAGGACTCGTCCCGCTGCGACGCCAGCATCCGGGCGCGGGCCTCCTGCTGCCATTTCGCCGCCTCCTGCAGCGGCACCTTGACCGGCGGCCCCCACCCGGAGGCGGTCAGCCACTGGGCACCCTCGGTGCCGGCGGCCCGCAGCTGGTCGCCGACGGCGATGTCCCTGGGCGTCTTCTCTTTCATCGGGGCCTCTCCTCCGGTGGGCTTCCGCAGGGGATAACGCCGCCGGGACACCGCTGGACACGCCGCCCGCGCCCGCCCTTGGAGGCACCGGCCCGGCTCAGAGGAGCGGCTCGGTGTCCCCGTGCGCGATGAGGAGCTTGCGCAGCAGGGCGTCGAGCCGGTTGCGCTCGTCCGCGTCGAGGGCCGAGAGGATGCGCTCCTCGTTGCGGACGTGACCGGCCAGGGCCCCGTCGATCAGTTCCTTGCCGGCCGGGGTGAGGCGGACCAGGACGGCCCGGCGGTCGGTCGGGCAGGGGTTGCGCTCGACCAGTCCCTTGGCGGACAGCCGGTCGACCCGGTTGGTGATGGCCCCGGAGGTGACCATCGCGGACTTGAGCAGCGCGCGGGCGTTGAGCTCGTACGGCTCGCCGGAGCGGCGCAGGGTGGCCAGCACGTCGAACTCGGAGGAGTCCAGGCCGCAGGCGGTGAAGTACTCGCGCAGGGCGTTGTCGACCCGGACGTTGAGCCGTCGCAGCCGGCCGATCAGGGCCATCGGCCCGGCGTCCAGCTCGGGGCGGGCCCGGGCCCACTGCTCGACGATGTCGTCCACGGTGTCGCGCTGCTGCATGCCCGCCGCCCTTCCGGAGCCGTCTGTCCGTAGCCGTCCGGTGTCCGCTGCCCACCCGACGCAGATATCTTAACATTCACATACTTGACGTTCGCGGATCCCCGGCGTAGAAATTATCTCAACGTTCAGATAATCAACGTTCAGGGGGACGTCATGGCCGTCATGGACCGCAAGCGCGCGGGGATCGCCGCCACCGCCGCACTCGCCCCGGCCGCGTGGGGCACCACCTACCTCGTCACCACCCAGCTGCTGCCCGACGGCCGCCCGCTGCTGCTCGCCGCGCTCCGCGCACTCCCGGCCGGACTGCTCCTGCTGCTGATCGGCCGCCGACTTCCCAAGGGGCGCTGGTGGGGGCGCGCGGCCGTGCTCGGGATGCTCAACATCGGGCTGTTCTTCCCGCTGATGTTCGTCGGCGCCTACCGCCTGCCCGGCGGCGTCGCCGCCACCATCGGGGCGATCCAGCCGCTGCTCGTCGCCGGATTCTCGATCGGCGTGCTGCGGGTACGACCCGGACGGCGGGCGGTGATCGCCGGACTGGTCGGGGTCGGCGGAGTGGCCCTGCTGGTGCTCAAGAGCGGCGCCCGGCTGGACGGCGTCGGCATCGCCTCGATGGTCGCCGGGATCTCGCTGATGGCCATGGGCACCGTCCTCACCCGCCGCTGGGGCCGCCCCGAGGGCGCCACCCTGCTCGACCTCACCGGCTGGCAGCTCCTGGCCGGCTCGGTCTTCCTCGTCCCGCTCGCCGCCCTGGTCGAGGGCGCACCGCCCGCCCTGAGCGCCGCCAACCTGGCCGGCTTCGCCTACCTCGGCCTGTTCGGCACCGCGCTCGCCTACTCCCTCTGGTTCCGCGGCATCGAGCACCTCGGCGCCGGCCCGGCCTCCTTCCTCGGCCTGATCAACCCGGTCGTCGCCACCCTCGGCGGCCTCCTCGTCCTCGGCCAGACCCTCACCCCCTGGCAGGTCCTCGGCCTCCTCCTCGCCCTCGCCGCCATGCTCGTCGGCCAGGCCCCCGCCCGCCGCACCCCAACCCCGGCCCCGACCACCACCCCCTCCACAGCCGCAACCGAGCCCCCCACCCCCCGCCCCGAACCGGCCACCGCCGCCCGCTGACCAGCCCCTCCCGAACGCCCGCCGGCTACCCGCCCGCGGGCGTTCGGCCGTTCCCGGCCTCTCTGCCCCGCCCGGTCATCGGACCGGGGCGTACGGCGCTCCCGTGCGGGTAGGGAGCCGTTGGCCCGACTCGACCAGAGCGGGAGGAAGGGGACTGCCCGATGGTCGATTCCGACGGATTGCACTCCGCGATCGCCGCACAGATCGAAGCGTTCACGACGGCCGGCGGCACAGGCGTGCGCAGCGTCCTGGTCAAGACGCTCGACGGCCCCCGGCTCACCGTCGCCCACCGGGCGGACCTGGTGCTTCCTGCGGCGAGCCTGACCAAGATGATCCTCGGGGTGGCCCTCTTCGACTCGGCCGAACGCGGCGAGCTCGACCCCGATGAGCGCGTCCGGATCGGGGCCCTCCCGGGCACGATGTACCCGAGTGTGCTGCAGGCCCTCGACCCCGATTCGACCGTCACCGTACGGGAGTTGTGCGGGTTCGCCCTGGTGACCAGCGACAATCCGGCAGCCGAGCACGTACGCGCCGTCCTGGGCCAGGAGCGGATCGACGCCACGATCAAGGCCGTCGGACTGCACAGCACGACCTTCCCTGCCGGGTTCTCCGAGCGGGAACTCGGTCCGCTCGGCCGGGCCAACACCACGACCGCCGAGGACATGCTGAGGCTGGTCGAGTACATCGACCGGACGCCCCACCTCGAGCCGGTCCGCCGCTACCTGGTCAACTACCTGCGCAACGACCGGATTCCGTCCCGCCTGGACGACGACGTCCCGGTCCGGCACAAGACCGGAAGCCTGCGCGGCATCGTGAACGACGCGGGCATCGTCCTGCATCCCGCACACCGCGTCGCCATGGTCTTTCTGACCGAGGGGCAGGCGGACAACATTCGTACGGCGCAGGAGATCGGGGAGGTCTCCGAACGCATCGTCCGGATCATCACAGAGGGGTCGGCGCTCTGACGCGGCCCACGGGGGTGGCGCGTGGCCGTGTCTCGTGAACGACAACTGCGCAAGATCCTCGCGCTGATCAACACCCTCGCATTGACGGTGGGGCTGGTCTGCGTGGTGACCGCGGCACTGATGACCCACCAGCAGGTCCTCGCCACCGTCCTCAGCCTCATCGGCGGCGCCTTCGTGTCGGCGGCGGCCGTCACCCTCGCGATCGGCTCCCTCACCGTACGGGAGACCACGGAACAGGTGGACAGCGCCGTACTTCGCGGCATGCAGGACGTCCTCGGTCCGGTGCGTGACCCGCTGTTCGCCGGAGCGCTGTCCGCCTACCGCTACGACTGCCTGCTCTCGCCCGCACCAAACGGCGACGCCCATCCGGACTACCTCTACCAGAGCTTCCGGATCTCCTACCGGATCGAGGCCCTGCCCGGAACGGTGACGATCGCCTGCCTCGCCTCCAACGACGACGCCGGACTGGACGGCTTCACCGGGCCCGAGTGCCTGCTCCGGTGGATGATCGACGACAACCTGGATCCGGACGACCCGGAAGTCTTCACGGTCGGCGCGGTCCGGGTCGACAACCGCGAACTGGAACGCGCGCCCGCCACGCACGAGGACGTCGTCGGCGGACGCGCCAGGGTCGAACACTTCCCGGTACCGCGCGAGGTTCAGGCCACCGCGGGCCACCTGGTGGAGCTGAGCGTCACGGCACGCAAGTTCGTGGGAAACGACCGACGGATTCGCGTGCAGGCCCAGGTGTTCCGCCATGTCACCGATGCCGAGTACCGGCTCACCGTTGATCCCGCGCTCCGGCCGACCCGCCTGAGCGTGAACGCGTCGGAGATCAGCGCGCTCGGGGCCGCCCACGGTGCGAGCGTCCGGGCCACCTTCCCCGCGCCGTTCAACAACACCGCCGGGCTGATCCAGCTCCCGTTCCCGCTCCAACCCGGCAGCGTCATGGCCTTCACCATCGACCGACACGTGGCCTGACCCGGCGCCCGGCGGGGGTCAGCCGGTGGCGCGGATGTAGATGTCGGCGGCGCCGGGGAGGCCGCCGGAGATGGTGGCGACGTAGATGCGGCGGGCGGTGGGGGCGTGGGTGGGGAGGGCGGTGGGGCTGGGGGTGGGGGTCCAGGTGGGGCTCGGGGTGGGGTCGTCGGGGGTGGGCTCGTCCGGGGCGGCGGGCTCGTCCGGGACGGGGTCCGGGGCGGGGGCGACCACGGGGGCCGGGTCGGCGGGGTCGGCGGGCTCGGCGAGGGGGTCGTCGGACTCCGGGGCGGGGGTGGCCTCCGGGGACGGGCTCTCGGCGGGGGTGGGGGTGGCCGAGGGGGAGGGGGTGGCGACGGGCGGCGGCGGGGAGTCGGGGAGTTCCGGGGCCTCGGCCGGCTCGTCGCCGCCGAGGGCGGCGAGCAGGTCGGCGGGGAGCGGGGCGACCGGGCCGGGCGCGGGGAGGTCGTAGGCGCTGAGGAAGTCGCCGAGGCCGGGGGCCCGGCCGCCGCCGAGGCGGTAGTGCAGGTAGGCGACCGGGGCGCCGTCGGAGGTGTGGGTGTAGACGGCGCCGACGGGGACGTAGAAGCGGCCGACGCCGGGGTGCTGGGAGGGGTGGAGCCCGGCCAGGCGTTCGGCGCGGTCGCGGTCGGTCTCGCGGCCGGTGCCGCCGGCGGTGAGCGCGTTGACGCCGCGCACCACGAGGGCGGCAGCGACGGACACGCACAGCACCAGCCCGACGGCGACGGTGCGCCGCAGGACCGGGCGGCCGTGCAGGGCGGGCCACGAGTCGGTCACCGTGCGCTCGGGTGGGATGCCGTCCACGGTTGTCTTGCTCCCCCGTTCGGTCAGAACGCTCGATCAGGACGTCTGATCAGGACATTTGTTCGAGGTGCCTGATCGGGACGTCACACTCTGCTCGACGTGGGACGGTAGCCGAGAGTTCCTCAGCCCAGGTAGGCGGGGGCGACCGCGGCCTTGGTGACCGGCTCCGCGCGGCCCGAACCGTCCGCCGGGACGGTCCACAGGTCGGCGCCGTAGTCGCCGGGCAGGGCGTAGACCAGGGTGCCGGCGCCGGACCAGAGCGCCTGGTCGTCGATGTTGCGCTGCTCGGCGGTGGCGGTCTCGGTCATGGTGGCGAGGTCGAGCACGTACAGCCGCCACGGGGCGTCGGCGGGCAGGCCGGGGACGCGCTTCTTGTACGCGACGCGGGTGCCGTCCGGGGAGAGCGAGGGGCACTCGACGTTGTCGTGCAGGGCGGTGAGGGTGCGGGCGGTGAGGTCGCCGCGGACGAGGTGGGTCTGCCCGGCGCTGGCGAGGGTGGCGTAGAAGGAGGTGTCGTCGGCGAAGGTGACGCCCCAGATGTTGATGTCGTGCGCCTGGTACGGGCGGCCGTCCAGGACGACCGCGAAGTCCTCCAGGTTCTCCCGCAGGTTCCAGTCCCGGACGTCCACGATCGAGGTGCGGGTGGAGAAGTCGCTGCCCGCGTACGAGTCGCCGCTGACGAAGACCGTCCAGGCGGCGAGGTGCCCGGACGGCGAGACCCGGGAGCGGGTGGGGATGCCGGCCGCCGGGAACGAGCGGAGCTCGCGCAGGTGGTCGTCCAGGACGACGGCGCGGTAGGTGTCCTCCAGCGCGCCGTGCTGGGCCTGGAGGCAGATGCCGGTGCCGGCGGCGGCGTGGAAGCGCAGGCACTGGACGCCCGAGGCGGTGCGCGGGCCGTCCGGGTGGTCGGCGGCGACGGTGGTGATCTCGTCCCGGTGCGGGCCCCAGGCCATGTTGCGGAACAACAGCTGTCGTCCGCCGGACTGCACCTGTAGTGACACCGGGCCGGACGCGACGGACGGCCCGCCGGGCTGGGCCTGGTCCCGGCGGGCGGTGCGGTCGGCGGCGTAGAGGACGGCCCCGGTGCCGACCGCGCCGAGCAGCACGACGGCGACCAGCAGGATGATCACCCTGGTCCGGTTCCGCAGGTTCATCGGCTCTTCTCCTCCGGGGGCTTCACGACGACGGGTTCGGACGGGTGCGGCACCGCCGCGGCGGAGGGCTCGGACCGGCGCAGCACCGCCGCCGCGCCGAGCACGCACAGCGCCAGCGCCCCCGCCGACCAGCCCAGCGCCGCCGAGCCGCCGACCGCGCCCCACAGCGCGCCGAACAGCAGCGAGCAGGCGAACCGGGCCAGCGCCTGCCCGGTGCCGACCAGGGCGAGCCCGGCGCCGCGCTGCTCGGCGGGTACGGCGTCGGCGGCCGCCGCGGCGAGCACGCCGTCGGTGGCCGCGTAGAAGGTGCCGTGCAGCGCCAGCACGCAGAGCACCGCCGGCAGCCCGCGCAGCGGCGAGAGCAGCAGCCCGTACGCGAGCAGCAGCACCCCGTGCCCGGCGAGGAAGAGCCGGTGGCGGCCGATCCGGTCGGCGAGCGCGCCGAGCGGGACGGCGAGCAGCAGGAAGGCCGCGGCGGTGCCCAGCGGCAGCAGCGGGAACAGGTCGACGGGCAGGTCCAGTCGGCGCTGGACCAGCAGGTAGAGGAAGGAGTCGCTGACGGTGGTGAGGCCGAGCAGGACGGCGCAGAGCGTCAGCCGGCGCAGCCCCGGCAGGCGCAGCAGGGTGAGGCTAGCGCGCAGCGAGGGGGCGGGCGCCGAGGCGTCGTCGCCCTGCTGCCGGTTCGGCACGAACAGCAGCAGGATCAGCACGCCGAGCGCCGCGACGCACGAGCTGACCGTGAACACCGCGTCGTAGCCGTGCCGTTCGCCGCCGTCGGCGAGCAGCGGGCCGCCGGCCAGCCGCAGCACCAGGAAGGCGGTGAGCGGGCCGAGCAGGGCCCCGGCCGTGTCCATCGCCCGGTGCACCCCGAACGCCCGGCCGCGGTGGGCGGGTTCGGTGGCGAGCGAGATCATCGCGTCCCGGGGCGCGGTGCGCAGGCCCTTGCCGGTGCGGTCGACGGCGATCACGGCGCCGATCAGCGGCACGGTGTGGACGAACAGCAGCAGCGGCCGGCACAGCGCGGACAGCCCGTACCCGACGGCCGCGACGGCCTTGTGGCGGGCGGCGCCGTCGCGGTCGCGGCGGTCCGAGAGGTGGCCGCCGACCAGCCGGACCAGCGCGCTGAAGCCGTTCTGGATGCCGTCGAGCAGGCCGAAGCCGAGCGGGGAGAGGCCGAGGCCGGTGAGCAGGTAGAGCGGGAGGACGGCGGTGACCATCTCGGAGGAGATGTCGGTGACCAGGCTGACCGTGCCGAGGGCGAGGACCGCCCCCGGCACGGCGCCCCGCCGCGCCCGACCGGCGGCCAGCGCGGGGGCCGCCCCGAGGGGGGCCGCGTCGGCGGCGGTCGGGGCGGCGGGGGCCTTCGAGCTGCGGGAGTCCGCGACGTACACGGGCGTCAGTTCCAGATTCCGGTGATGTCGGCGGCGCCGGCCGAGTTGCCCGCGTGGGCGTTGACCCCGGCCAGGTCCTCCAGGGTGTGCAGCACGTCGTAGTGGTTGTACGTCGTGGCGGTGCTGCTGCCGGGGGCGACGTGGGCGCCGTAGACGAGGGTCGGGATGCGGTTGCCGGACAGCTTGTTGTCCTCGTCGAAGGTGAGCAGGAGCAGGCTGTTGTGGCTCTTCGCCCACTGCGCGTACCCGTCGAGGTTGGCCTGGAGCCAGGAGTCGCCGGTGCCGACGGAGCAGTCGTGCATGTCGTCGCAGAGGTCCGGGACGACGAAGGAGACCTTCGGCAGGGTGCTGTAGTCGCTCGGGAACGCGTCCATGCCGTACGCGCTGGAGGTGGGCACGTTGCCGAAGCCGAACCACGGGTTGTGCTTCTGGGCGTAGTTGCCGCTGCTGCAGTCGGTGGCGCCGGGGCCGGGCAGGCCCTCGTTGTAGCTGGCCCAGGTCTGGCCGGCGCCGATCAGCTCGGACGCGAGGTTGGGCTGCTGCAGGGCGCCGACGTCCACGCAGCCGTCGTCCACGATGCCCTGGGAGCTGCCGGAGAACAGCATGTAGTAGTTGGGCTGGCTGGGGTGGGTGAGCGCGTAGGACTGGGTCAGCGTCGCGCCGCCGGCCACCAGGGTGGTGTTGATGTACGGGGCCTTGGAGCTGCCGATCACCTGGGAGTAGGCGTGGTTCTCCAGGACGACGACGACCACGTGGTCGGGCGCGGGCAGGCCGGCGGCGGCGCCCGCGGCGGTGTCGGCGGCCGCGCTGCCGCCGGCGGCCCAGAGGCCGAGCGAGCCGGCGACCAGGCCGAGGCCGGCGGCCAGCGCGGTGAGCGGGCGGAGCGGGCGCGGCCGGCGGCGGCCGGGGCGCGGGAGGGGGGCGACGGCGGAAGAGGGGGTGCCGGGGGTGCGCAGTCGTGCGAAGGCCATGGGGTCCTCCGGATGTCGGGGCTTCCTGGCGGGAGCGCCGAGAACAGTAGGAGTGCCGCGGTGACGTGTACCGCACAAGACAAGTGAAGAACAGACGAACAGCTGCCGCGCCCCGGCGGACCGGCGGCGTCGGCAAGAGCATCGGGAAGGGCGTCGGGAGCGGCGACGGCACCGGCGTCGGATCTCACACCCGCCGCGATTGACCCGTTCCGCCCGGGCGTGGTGGGATCACCGGAGCTTGGGACGAAAGGGTGCGGCACGTGAGCGGACTGGTCGCCGTCGTCCCCCGCACCCTGGTGGTCGGGATCGGTGCCAGCAGCGGCGCCGAGCGGACCGAGGTGCTGCGGCTGCTGACGGACACCCTCCGGGAGGCCGGGCTGGACCGCTCCGAGGTGGCCCGGCTGGCCACCGTGGCGGGCAAGGCGGACCACCCGGCGGTGCGCTGGGCGGCCGACCACCTCACCGGGGTACCCGTGGACGAGCACCCGCCCGAGGCGCTCGCGGGCGTGCCGGTGCCGAACCCCTCCGCCGCCGTCGGTACGGCCGTCGGCACCGCGAGCGTGGCCGAGGCCGCGGCGCTGGCGAGCGCGCCGGGGGGCCGGCTCGTGGTCACCAAGCGGAAGTCGGCGCGGGCCACGGTCGCGATCGCCCGGGCGGCGGCGCACGGACGGCTCGCACCGCTCGACCTCGGCGACGACCCGCGGCCCGCCGCACCACCCGGCCCGTAGAGCCGCATCACGTCCACCACCAGTCGCGACCACCCGAACCAGCCGCACCACCCAGCGAGGAGACCCCGCGTGACCGCCCCCGAACCCGACCTGCGCCACCACGGCGACGCCGAGGTGCGCGCCGACGGGCTCGGCCTGGTCGACCTCGCCGTCAACGTCCGCACCGGCACTCCCCCCACCTGGCTGCGCGAGCACCTCGCGGCCACCCTCGGCGACCTCGCCGCCTACCCCGACCAGAGCGCCGCACGCGCCGCCGTGGCCGCCCGGCACGCCCGCCCGGCCGAGGAGGTGCTGCTCACCTCGGGGGCGGCGGAGGCCTTCGTCCTGTTGGCACGCGTGCTGACGCCACGTCACATCGTCGTGGTGCACCCCCAGTTCACCGAGCCGGAGGCGGCCCTGCGGGACGCCGGACACCACGTGCACCGGGTACTGCTCTCCCCCGGGGACGGCTTCCGGCTGGGCGCCGTCCCCGAGGAGGCGGACCTGGTCGTCCTCGGCAACCCGACCAACCCGACCTCCGTGCTGCACCCCGCCGAGGCCGTCGCCGCACTGGCCCGGCCGGGGCGCACCCTGGTGGTGGACGAGGCGTTCATGGACACCGTCCCGGGCGAGCGGGAGTCCCTCGCCTCCACCCGGGACCTGCCCGGCCGGGTCGTCGTGCTGCGCAGCCTCACCAAGACCTGGGGGCTGGCCGGACTGCGGATCGGCTACGTGCTCGGGCCCGCACCGCTGATCGCCGACCTCGGCGCCGCCCAGCCGCTCTGGCCGGTCTCCACCCCGGCGCTGGCCGCCGCCGAGGCGTGCAGCGGCCCGGCGGCGCTCGCCGAGGCGGAGCTGGCGGCGGCCGAACTAGCGCTCTGGCGCGAGCACTTGGTGAAGGGCCTGGCCGCCTTCCCGTCGGTGCGGCTGTACGGCGAACCGGCCGCCTCCTTCGTCCTGGTACGGCTGCCGAACGCGGCGGCGGTCCGGCGGCGGCTGCGCGAGCACGGCTTCGCCGTCCGGCGCGGGGACACCTTCCCGGGGCTGGGCGAGGAGTGGCTGCGGATCGCCGTCCGGGACGAGGCGACCACCGACCGGTTCCTCAACGCCCTTGAGGCCGTGCTCGGTTCGGCCTGACCGGCGCAACACCAGCCCAGCCCCGGCCGCCGTCCGCCCGCCCGTCAGGCCGGGCGAGCGGGTGGATGGCGGGGCGGGCGGACGCACAACAGCACACCCCCGGCCGACCCAGCGAGCGCTACTGGAGCCCGAGCGCCTCCGCCGCCAGGGCGGTGCCCTTCACGCGGGCCGCGATCTTGGCGAAGGCGGTGTCCCGCGAGGTGGAGGCGTCGTCTGCGAACGGTGAGAATCCGCAGTCGTCGGTCGTGCCGAGCTGGTCGACCGGGATGTGCCGGGCTGCGGCCAGCACCCGGTCCCGCACCTCCTCCGGGGTCTCCACCCTGGGGTCGATCGGGTCGGTCACTCCGACGAACACCCGGATTCCGGGGCGGAGTTGATCCGCGATGACGGCGAGCACGCGGTCGGGGTCGGCCTCGCTCGCCAGCTGCACGTAGAAGTTGCCGACCCTGAGCCGGAAGAGCTTCGGCAGCAGCTCGGCGTAGTCGACGTCCAGGCTGTGGGTGGAGTCCTGGTCCCCGCCCGGGCAGGTGTGCACGCCGAGGCGGGCCCGCTCCTCCTCGGCGAACCGGTCGAGCACCTGGTTGTTGAGGGCCACGAAGTCGTCCAGCAGACTGCCCGACGGGTCCAGCTTGAGCGACAACCGGGCCTCGGTGAAGTCGAGTTGGACGACGTGGGCGCCCGCGTCCAGGCAGCCGCGAATGTCGGCCTCGGCCTCGTCGGCCAGGTCCTCCAGGAAGTTCTCGCGCGAGTACCCGTCGATGCCGTCGGCGGGGTAGAGCAGGCTGAGCACGGAGGGTGCGATGACGGCCTGCTTGACGGGCTGCGAGGTGTGCCGCAGGGCGTCGCGCAGATAGGTCTCGGCACGGACCCGGTACCGGAAGGGTCCGGCGGTCAGCCGCGGCAGCTGCCGGGTGTGTCCGTCGGCGAAGGGGATGACGGCGCCGTCCCCGGCAAGGGAGGTCAGCCCGGCGAGGGGGTACGTGACGAAGCTCGGCTTCGCCTGCTCGCCGTCCACCAGGACGGGGCAGCCGAGCTCCGCCAGCCTGGCCAGGGTGTCGGCGGTGGCCTCGTCCTGCAGCTTCTTCAGGTCGGCGTCGGACAGCCGCCCCTCGGCGTGTTCGGTCAGGGCGTTCAGCAGAGTGCTCGGCCGGGGGATGCTGCCGATGGGCTCCGTGAGAATGGTCATGACGGGACGGTAGAAAGGGCGGCGCCCCGAGCACAACGGGGCGCTCGGCGCACTCCGCTCGACCGTTCACACCTCGCGCGCCCCGCCCTTCTCCGTTCACGCCCCTGGAACAGCACACCCCTCCGCCCAATCCCGTAGCGTGGCGAAGTCGTCGGCGAGCAGGCCGAGTCGGGGGTTGACGTGCAGGGCGAGCGCCGGGCCGGGGTGGTTCGCCTCGATCCACTCCTCGTCCCGCGGGCCGAGTTCGTCGTCCACCCAGACGAACGGGCGTCCGGCGGCCCAGGCGACCACGTCCCTGGTCTTCCAGTGCAGCCCGTCCCGCGCCTCGCCGAACAGGTCGGACCAGCTGATGTACGGGAGTTCGGGCAGGCCCAGGTGCGGCCCTATGTGGGTGTTCGCGTCGCCCATCCAGCCGGTGGCCCACACCAGTTCGTAGGGCAGTGCCAGCAGTTCCGCGCCGTGCGAGGGGTTGAGCCAGACCCGCAGCGGCTTGACCCGGACGGCGGGGGGCTTGGCGTGCCTGGCGCGGGTCGCCTGCCGGGCCTGGACCGCCGCCAGGTGCTCCTGCTTCGCCACCCACCAGGAGGGGCGCAGCCGGTGGGTGGCGTAGCCCTCGGGCCTCCGCTTCGGCGCGGCGTAGGGGTTGAGCGGTCCGTCCACGTCGAGGAGGAGCAGGGGCTGCTGGGTCATGCCATGAATTCTCGGTCCGGCGGGGGCGCTTGACCAGCGGTTTGCGGGTCGACGCGCGGAGCGGGCGCCCGCTACGGGCGGGACCACAGGTTGCGGGCGGCGAGCAGCGGGAGCACGCCCTCGCCGAACCAGTACGCCTCCTCCAGGTGCGGCATCCCGCTCAGCACGAACTCGTCGACGCCCAGCCCGTGGTACTCGCAGATCAGGTCCGCGACCTCCCGGTGGCTGCCCACCAGCGCCGTCCCGGCGCCGCCGCGCAGCAGCCCGATGCCGGCCCACAGTCCGGGGTACACCTCCAGCCGCTGCGCCGAGCCGCCGTGCAGCGCGAGCATCCGCCGCTGGCCCTCCGACTCGCTCCGGGCGAGCGCCCGCTGGGTCTCCCGCACCCGCTCCGGGTCCATCGCGGCGAGCAGCCGTTCGGTCTCCGCCCAGGCCTGGGCGGCGGTGTCCCGGGTGATCACATGCAGCCGGATGCCGAACCGTACGGTCCGGCCCCGGGCGGCGGCCAGGCCGCGGATCCAGCGGATCTTCTCCCGGACCTGGGCGGGCGGTTCGCCCCAGGTCAGGTAGACGTCCGCGTGCTCGGCGGCGACGTCGCCGGCGGCCGGGGAGGAGCCGCCGAAGTACACCGCCGGGACCGGGTCCGGCAGCCGGTTCAGCCGCGCCCCCTCGACCCGCAGGTGCGGCCCGTGGTGGTCGACCGTCTCCCCCGCCCAGAGCCGCCGGGTGATGCCCAGGAACTCCCCGGTCCGCGCGTACCGGGCGTCCTTGTCCAGGAAGTCCCCGTAGGCGCGCTGCTCGGCGGACTCCCCGCCGGTCACCACGTTGAGCAGCAGCCGCCCGCCGGACTGCCGCTGGTAGGTCGCGGCCATCTGCGCGGCCAGCGTCGGGCTGATCTGCCCGGGCCGGAACGCCACCAGGTACTTCAGCCGCTCGGTCACCTGGCTGAGCATCGCGGTGGTCAGCCAGGCGTCCTCGCACCAGGCCCCGGTCGGCGTCAGCACCCCCTCGAAGCCCAACTGCTCGGCGCTGCGGGCGATCTGGCCGAGGTAGCCGACGCTCGGCGGCCGGTCCGAGCCGGCCGTGCCGGGCGTGGAGCCGTGCCCGCCACCGACGATCAGCCGGCTGTCGCCGTTGGTGGGGAGGAACCAGTGGAAGGTGAGAGCCATGGACGGACACACTCCTGGGGCCGGTACTGCCTGCGGTCGGTTGACGGAACCCGCCGACCGCGACACCCGTCCGCCCACACCCGCCCCAGGTCCACGTGCAGACGGCGCACGAGAAGGGGGCGGTCCGGAGCAGTCATGGCCCGATTCTCCGGGACCGCCCCACCCCGATCAAGACCTGATCGGAACCGGCTCGCTACCGCGCCGTCCAGCCGGTCCAGCTGCCGTTGGTGTCCCGGGCCCGGGACCAGGTCCGGCCGTCGGCGCCGGGCACGTCGATGCGGAAGGCGCCGCCCATGGTCGCCGCGGTGATCTCGACCTTGCCGGCCATGGTGCCGCCGAGGGACTTCCAGTCGGTCAGCTTGGTGGAGTTGGCGATGGTCGACCGCGTGTACACCGCGTGGTTGGTGCCGATCACCAGGATCAGGCGGGTGCCGTCCCGGAAGTCGAAGAAGGTCGCCCCGCTGCCGTAGCTGCCGCCGCAGTAGAACGTGCCGCCGAACAGCCGGTCGCTGCAGGTCGTGACACCCGGCACGGGGGTGCTCCCGGAACCGGCCGGCTCGACGGCGAGGCCCTGCGCCACACCCGGCCCGGCCGGCTTGCCCGGCGTGATCGGCACGCCCGGCCTGGGAGCGCCCGGCACCGTGGTCGGCGCACCCGGCGAGGGAACGCCCGGCACCGTGATCGGCACGCCCGGCGTGGTGGCGGTGGTCCCGCCGGCGGCCGAGGCGGGAGCCGCAGCCGCGGCCAGCCCGATGCCCGCGAGGGCGGCGGCGGAGACGAGGGCCGCCTGGATCTTCTTCATGAACGCTCCTGAGTGAACGGTTCGGGCCGCGGGCGGCGACCGGTCGGCGCGCGAGCGCTTCCCGGCGCCCGCCCGTCGGGCCCTCTCCGGTAGCAACGGGAGCCCCGCTCGGCCGAGTTCAACGACTGGTCCGCCGATTTCGCGGAGCCGACCGGAACGCCGCCGGGCCTCCCCTCACATGGAGGGGAGGCCCGGCGGACTGCTCAGGAGACGCGGCGGATCAGACCTGGCCGGCCTTCTCCAGGGCCTCGCAGCAGGTGTTGATCAGGAGCCGGGTGACGACGTAGGGGTCGACGTTGGCGTTCGGGCGACGGTCCTCGATGTAGCCCTTCTTCTCCACCTCGACCTGCCACGGGATGCGCACCGAGGCGCCGCGGTCGGAGACGCCGTAGCTGTAGACGTTCCACGGGGCGGTCTCGTGCTTGCCCGTGAGGCGCGACTGGATGTCGTGGCCGTACTGGTTGACGTGCTCCAGCACCTTCTCCTGCGAGGTGCCGAGCGACTCGCAGGCGGTGATGATGGCGTCGTAGCCCTCGCGCATCGCCTTGGTGGAGAAGTTGGTGTGGGCGCCCGCACCGTTCCAGTCACCGCGGGCCGGCTTGGCGTCGAGGGTGGCGTCGATGCCGAACTCCTCGGCGGTGCGGTACAGCAGGTAGCGGGCGATCCACATGTCGTCCGAGACGGTCAGCGCGTCGACCGGGCCGATCTGGAACTCCCACTGGCCGGGCATGACCTCGGCGTTGATGCCGCAGATGGCCAGGCCGGCGTCGATGCAGCGGTCCAGGTGCAGCTCGACGATCTCGCGGCCGAAGACCTCCTCGGCGCCGACGCCGCAGTAGTAGCCGCCCTGCGGGGCCGGGAAGCCGCCCTCCGGGAAGCCGAGCGGGCGGGAGCCCTTGAAGAAGGTGTACTCCTGCTCGATGCCGAAGATCGACTCCTGCGAGGCGTACTTCTCGGCGACCTCGCGCAGCAGGGCGCGGGTGTTGGAGACGTGCGGGGTGCCGTCCGTCTCCAGGACCTCGCAGAGGACCAGGATGTTGTCGCCGCCGCGGATCGGGTCCGGCGTCACCCGCACCGGGTCCAGCACGCGGTCCGAGGCGTGGCCCTCGGCCTGGCTGGTCGAGGAACCGTCGAAGCCCCAGGTCGGGATCTTGTCGGCGTTGGGCAGGACGCGAGTCTTGGAACGGAGCTTCGCGGTCGGCTTGGTGCCGTCGATCCAGATGTACTCGGCCTTGATTGCCACTGCGTGTCCCTCGCATTGCTGGGTGGTGGGTGCCCGCGTAGCGTCGCAAGCCGCCGTTTCCCGGTTGTTCCTCTTGTGTAACGCGCAGGTGAACCAACCGTCCGCATTGGCACGGTCACGGTGCGGGAGTGCCGGGGGCGACACTCCCGCCGTTCCGGGTGCCATGAGTGATGACGTGGGTACGTTCAGTGACGACGCGTGATCAGCGCCACCCTGTGGTCAGCGGAGCCACACGGTCAGTACCGGCGGACGGTCAGCGCCGGCGGGCGGTCAGTACCGCCGCCCGGTCAGTGCCGGCGGGCGTGCGCGGCGCGACGGCGCCGGGTGGCCCACAGCGCGGCCGCCCCGCCCGCGACCAGGGCGGCGGCCCCCGCGGCCAGCGGGCCGGTGGCGCTGCTGCCGCCGGTGGCGGCCAGCTTCTCCGACTTCTCCGGCTTCTCCACCGCGGCCTGCGGAACGGGGGTGCGCGAGGCGGTGGTGTCGGCGACCGGCTCGACGGCGGGCGCGCTGGTGGGCGCGGCACTCTGGGTGGCCGGGCCGGACGGGGTGGCCGCCGGCCCGGAGGGCTTCTCGCAGCTCACCGAGGCGACGGTGACCTTCCCGGTGACCTTGGCGACGTTCAGGTTGAGCGGGTTCACCTCCACCTGCACCTCCAGGGCGGAGGCGGCGGCGGTGGTCGTGGTGACGGTCTTCTTGGAGAACTCCACCGAGACGCTGCCGACCAGCGGCACGTCCACCTTGGTCGGCCCGTACAGGCCGACGGTGACCGGCTTGCCGAGCACGCTGAGCTTGAGCGGCGCGACCACGTCGGCGGTGGGCTGCCCGTCCACCGGGCAGCTGGCCTCGGCGCTCATCGCCTCCAGGCCGAGCAGCGCGGTGGCGGGCAGGCCGGGGGCGTGCACGTCGGCGTTGACCAGCTTGACGGAGGCGGTGGCGCCCTTGGCGTCGACGCGGGTGACCGACTTGCCGACGTCCGCCTTGACCAGGGTGACCGGGCCCGTCTGGTCCACCCCGGCCACCGTGGCGGTCAGGATCGAGCCGTCGCGCTGCGCCGGCGACTCCACCTTGTTCAGCGCGATGTTCACCGGGACGTCCACCGCCTTGTTCAACAGGCTGACGTCCAGGTCGAGTTCGGCGGTGACGGCGCGCGCCTTACCGGGCGACGACGGGGCGGGCTCGGCCGCCTGGACGGGCGCGGCGGTGAGCAGTGAGCTCGCCACCACGGCGGTGGCCGCGGCGGCGGAAACGATTCGGCGAGAGGACGGGCAAGCGGACGGGCGCGAAGACGAGGCCGAAGACGGGCGAGAAGACAAGGCGGTACCCCCACACAGATGAAACGATGAGCCGCCAGTCTTCTCGAACAATCCGTCACATGAGTAACACAGAACGTCATTTCACCCGTTGGAGTGAGATTGGCGTTCTGCGCTGACCCATCTCTGCTACGGCAGCCGCCAGTCCACCGGCTGCGCCCCCTGCCGCACCAGCAGCTCGTTGGCCCGGCTGAACGGCCGCGAGCCGAAGAAGCCGCGGTCGGCCGACATCGGGCTGGGGTGCACCGACTCCACCGACGGGACGTTGCCCAGCAGCGGCCGCAGGTTGCGGGCGTCGCTCCCCCACAGGATCGCCACCAGCGGGCCGCCGCGCGCCACCAGCGCCCGGATCGCCTGCTCGGTGACCGCCTCCCAGCCCTTGCCCCGGTGCCCGCCGCTCTTGCGCGGCTGGACGGTGAGCACCCGGTTGAGCAGCAGCACGCCCTGGTTCGTCCACGGGGTGAGGTCCCCGTTGGACGGCTCCGGCAGGCCCAGGTCGGTGCCGTACTCCCGGTAGATGTTGATCAGGCTCGCCGGGATCGGCCGCACCTCCGGCGCCACCGAGAAGCTGAGCCCGACGGCGTGGCCGGGGGTCGGGTACGGGTCCTGCCCGACGATCAGCACCCGCACGTCGGCGAAGGGCTGCTGGAAGGCGCGCAGCACGTTCGGGCCGGAGGGCAGGTAGGTACGGCCTGCGGTCAGCTCGGAGCGCAGGAAGTCGCCCATCGCGGCGACCCGTCCGGCGACGGGTTCCAGGGCGGTGGCCCAGCCGGGCTCGACGATCTCGTTCAGTGGACGCGGTGCCATGGTCGCCACCCTATCGGCCTACACCGACACGGCTTTCAGCGGATGATCATGTGATCGAGAGGGCCCGGCGGGCCGGCGGAACCCCCGGCGCGGCTACCCGACCGGCCGCCCCCGCAGCACCACCAGCCGCGGGTCCGCGAGCACCCGGACGTCCGCCCGCGGGTCCTGCGCGTACACCACGAAGTCCGCCGGCGCGCCCTCCTCCAGCCCCGGCCGCCCCAGCCACGCGCGCGCTCCCCAGCTCGCCGCCGACAGCGCCTCGGCCGGGCTCAGCCCCGCCTTCACCAGCTCCGCCACCTCCTCCGCGACCAGCCCGTGCGCCAGCGAGCCGCCCGCGTCGGTGCCGACGAACACCGGGATGCCCGCGTCGTGCGCGGCGCCCACCGTGGCGTACCGGCGCTCGTGCAGCCGGCGCATGTGCGCCGACCAGGCCGGGAACTTGGCCTCGCCGCCGGCCGCGAGGTCCGGGAAGGTCGCGATGTTGACCAGGGTCGGCACGATCGCCACCCCGCGCTCGGCGAAGACCGGGATCAGCTCCTCGGTCAGGCCGGTGGCGTGCTCGACGCAGTCGATCCCGGCCGCCAGCAGGTCCGGCAGCGACTCGGCGGAGAAGCAGTGCGCGGTGACCCGGGCGCCCTCCTCGTGCGCCGCCGCGATCGCCTCGGCCAGCGCGTCGCCGGGCCAGCAGGCGGCGAGGTCGCCGCGGTCGCGGTCGATCCAGTCGCCGACCAGCTTCACCCAGCCGTCCCCGCGCCGGGCCTCGGCCCGGACGTAGGCGGCCAGGTCGCCGGGCTCGATCTCGTGCGCGTAGTTGCGGATGTAGCGGCGGGTGCGGGCGATGTGCCGCCCGGCCCGGATGATCCGGGGCAGGTCCTCGCGGTCGTCGATCCACCGGGTGTCGGCGGCCGAGCCGGCGTCGCGGATCAGCAGGGTGCCGGCGTCCCGGTCGGTGAGCGCCTGCTTCTCGCTGGTCTCGGCGTCCACCGCGCCGTGCGCGTCCAGGCCGACGTGGCAGTGCGCGTCCACCAGGCCGGGCAGCACCCAGCCGGTCACCGTCCGGACGTCCCCGGCGGTCGGCGGGCGGGTGAAGCTCACCCGGCCGTCCACCACCCAGAGTTCGTCCCGGACGTCCTGCGGACCGACCAGCACCCGACCCCGCACGTGCAGCACCGCGCCATCGCTCATGGCCGCACTCTACCGACGGGCGGGTTCCGTGTAAGCAGTCACAATGCGGCAGACTCGTTTCCGCACCCCCACCCCGCACGACCCCCGCGCGGCCCCCGCGCGACTCCCGCGAAACCCCGCGAAACCCCGCGAAAGGCGATACCGACGTGAGCCCCTTCCTCGACCTGCCCCCGCTCAGCGCCGCCGAGTTCGCGGCGATCGAGGACCAGGTGGCCGCCCTGCTGCACACCGGGGCCGACGTGATCGTCACCCAGGGCGAGGCGCTGCTCCCCCTGGAGGCCGCGATCCGCGGCGCCGCGCACCCCGGCTCGACCGCCCTCAACGTCGTCACCGGCCCGTACGGGCAGACCTTCGGCAACTGGCTGCGCTCCTGCGGGGCGAAGGTCGTCGACCTGGCCGTGCCCTTCGACAGCGCGGTGAGCGCCGAGCAGGTCGCCGCGGCCCTGGAGGCGAACCCGGAGATCGACTTCGTCTCCCTGGTGCACGCCGAGGCCGCCACCGGCAACACCAACCCGGTCGCCGAGATCGGCGCCGTGGTCCGCGAGCACGGCGCGCTGCTGATGCTCGACGCGGTGGCCTCCGTCGCCGCCGAGCCCGTGCTCACCGACGAGTGGGGCGTCGACCTGTGCGTCATCGGCGGCCAGAAGGCGATGGGCGGCCCGGCCGGCGTCTCCGCCGTGTCCGTCTCCGAGCGCGCCTGGGCGCGGATCGCCGCCAACCCGGCCGCCCCGCGCCGCTCCTACCTCTCGCTGCTGGACTGGAAGGAGCGCTGGACCGACGCCGGCCGCGCCGTACTGCCGCACGCCCCGGCCCAGTTGGAGATGCTCGCGCTCGGCGCCTGCCTGGACCGGATCGCCGCCGACGGCCTGCCCGCCGTGATCGCCCGGCACCGCGCCGCCTCGGCCGCCACCCGGGCCGGCGTCCGCGCGCTCGGCACCCTGGCCCCGTACGTCGTCGAGGACGCCCACGCGGCCCCGGTCGCCACCACCCTGCGCACCCCGGACGGCGTCGACGCGACCGCCCTCGCCGCCCGCCTCGACCCGGCCCTGCCGGTCCAGCCGGGCGGCGGCGCGCTGGCCGGCTCGATGCTGCGGGTCAACCACTACGGGCGGGCCGCCTCGCTGGACACCGTCCGCGCCTGCCTCACCGGCCTCGCCGCCGCCACCTCGGCCGACCCGGCGCCCGCCCTGGCCGCCGCCGAGGCCGCCTGGAACGCGACCGTCGCGGCCTGACGCGCGCACAGCGACCGTCACGGCCCGACGCGCGCACGGCGGCGGCCCCGGGAACAGCTCCCGGGGCCGCCGCCGTACCCGGCCGTCAGTGCCCGTTGACGTCCACCACCTCCACGCCGCGGATGTTCCGCTCGATCTCCTCCGCCGGCAGCGCGATCGCCAGCGCCCAGTAGTAGACGACCAGCGAGAACACCACCACGACGGCGATGTCCCACCACAGCGGCAGGTTCCCCTGCGCGCCCGCGCCGAAGGTGCCCTGCCAGGAGACCACGCCCATGCCGAGCAGGTAGACCGGCAGCCACTGCCCGGCCCGGAAGTCCATCCGGGGCGCGTTCGGCATCCCCTTCGAGCGCGCGTACCAGGAGTACCCGCCGAGCAGCAGGTAGCCGATCACGATCGCCAGGCCGAGCCGCCACAGGGTGTCCCAGCCGGACCAGTAGATGACCAGGCTCGCCACCACGAAGGCCAGCGGCGAGACCACCGAGCCGCCGGGCAGGTGGTACGAGCGCTCCATCCCCGGCAGCCGCTTGCGCAGCACCCCGAAGGCCAGCGGGGCGCCCGCGTACATCAGCACCACCGCCGAGGTGATGAAGCCGACCAGCCGCTGCCAGCTCGGGAAGGGCAGGAAGCAGATCACCCCGGCCACCCAGGCGATGAGCAGGCCGAGCCAGGGCACCGCGCGCTTGTCGGTGGACTGCAGCGCCTGCGGGGCGTAGCCGTTGCGGCTCAGGCCGTAGGTGACCCGGGAGCTGGAGGTGATGTAGACCAGCCCGGTGCCGGCCGGTGAGACGACCGCGTCGATGAACAGCACGGTGGCCAGCCAGCCCAGGCCGATCAGGGTCGCCAGGCCGGCGAACGGTCCGCTGATCCCGGGGTAGTCGAGCGTGGTCCAGCCCTTGGCGAAGGTCTCCGGCGGCAGCGCGCCGACGAACACCACCTGGAGCATCACGTAGACGACCGTGCCGATCACCACCGAGCCGAGCACGGCGCGCGGGATGTCCCGGCGCGGGTTGCGGCTCTCGCCTGCCCACTGGATGGCCTGCTCGAAGCCGAGCAGCGCGAAGATCACCCCGCTGCTGCTGATCGCGGCGAGCACGCCCTTGGCGCCGTCCGGGGCGAAGCCGTGGACGGTGAAGTTGGAGCCGTGGAACTCGGTGAGGCCGAGCGTGACGATGGTCAGCACCGGGATGGCGACCTTCCACACGGTGGCCGCGCTGTTGGTGTGCGCGAGCAGCCGCACGCCGAGGAAGTTGACCGCGACGAAGACCCCGAGCAGGAGGGCCGCGACGACGAACCCCCAGCCGGTCAGCGTCAGGTCCTTGTTCAGCAGGCCGTCCGCCCAGCTCCAGTGCTGGGCGTAGTTGATCATCGCCTGCACCTCGATCGGCGCGATGGTCGCGGCCTGCAGCCAGGTGAACCAGCCGAAGGACATCCCGGCGAACCCGCCGAAGGCGTAGTGCGGGTAGCGCGCCGTGCCGCCCGCCACCGGGAACAGCCCGCCCAGTTCGGCGTGCACCAGCGCCAGCAGGATGATCGCCACCGCGCCGACGCCCCAGGACACCAGCGCCGCGGGCCCGGCCGCCACCGCCGCCTTCTGCGCCCCGAACAGCCAGCCGGAGCCGATGATCGCCCCGACCGAGGCCCAGAGCAGTCCGATGACGCCGACCTCGCGCCGCAGCGCGGTGTGCCCCGAGCCGGGCGGATTGGAGGAGGAATGGGCCATTGCTCGCACCTCTCATATATCGGGACAAATCCACCCCGACAGTGCCGCAGCCCCCACCCCTCCCCCACCGAAACGCGCGGCGCCCCGCACCCCCTCACCCGAACAGCCCGCCGGAGCGGCCCACCGGGCACAGTTCCCGTGGCGTTCACCCGCCGGGCACGTGGAACTCACCGAGGGCGGGCAGGCTCCCGGCAGGGCTGAAGTTGGCTATACAACTTCAGCCGACACGACAGCCGTAGTGCCGCCGAGGAGAAGACCGATGACCGAGCTGCCGCCGTACTGGCTGCGCGACAACTGCCCGTGCGCCGAGTGCCGGGACCCGCGCAACGGACAGAAGCTGTTCCAGATCCACGAGCTGCCGCCGGACCTGGCGGTCGCCGCGAGCACGGAGGCCGACGGGCACCTGGAGGTGCTCTGGTCGGACGGGCACCGGTCGCGGTACCCGCGGGAGTGGCTGAACGGGACGGACGAGGGCGACGGGCGCACCGAGCGGGGCAAGCGGCTCTGGACGGCGGCGGACTTCGCGCCCGGCCTCCCCGGGGCGTCGTGGGAGGCCTACCTGACCGACCCGGCCGAGCAGGCCGCGGTGCTGGCCGCCGTACGGGACAGCGGCTTCGCCGTGCTGCGCGGGGTGCCGACCGTCGAGCGGCAGGTGCTGCGGGTGGCGGAGAGCTTCGGGTACGTGCGGGTCACCAACTACGGGGAGCTGTTCGACGTCCGGGTCGAACCGTCCCCCAACAACCTCGCCTTCACCAGCGTCGCCATCGCCCCGCACACCGACAACCCGTACCGGGACCCGGTGCCGACCCTCCAGCTGCTGCACTGCCTGGAGAACTCGGCGACCGGCGGCGACTCCGGACTGGTGGACGGCTTCAAGGCCGCGGCGGTCCTCCGGGAGGAGGCGCCGGAGGCCTTCGAGGTCCTCACCCGCACGCCTGTCCCGTTCGTCTTCCGCGACCGCCGCACCGAGCTCCGGGCCGACCGCCCGCTGATCGACCTGGACCCGAAGGGGCGGATCCGCGAGGTCCGGTTCAACAACCGCTCGACCGGCACCCTGCGCGGATCGGGCCTGGACGCCTTCTACGCCGCCTACCGCCGCTTCGCCGAGATCACCCTGCACCCCGAGCTCCAGCTCACCTTCCGCCTCGGCCCCGGCGACTGCCTGGTCTTCGACAACACCCGCCTGCTGCACGCCCGGACGGCCTTCCAGCAGGACGGCCACCGGCACCTCCAGGGCTGCTACGCCGACCTCGACTCGCTCTCCTCCACCCTCGCCGTGCTGCGCCGC
This sequence comes from Kitasatospora sp. NPDC001225, assembly GCF_053597855.1. Taxonomy (NCBI): domain Bacteria; kingdom Bacillati; phylum Actinomycetota; class Actinomycetes; order Kitasatosporales; family Streptomycetaceae; genus Kitasatospora; species Kitasatospora sp. NPDC001225. The sequence continues at coordinate 2,475 of NZ_JBSFJC010000110.1, read as the reverse complement.
CGCGCCGCCGCCCTGGACACGATCGCCGCGCTGTTCGCCGGCGAGGGCGCCGCGGAGTACCTGGGCGAGGAGGTCACCATGGCCGAGCACATGCTCCAGGCCGCCGCTGCCGCCGAAGCGGCCGGGGCGCCCGACCACCTGGTCGCCGCCGCGCTGCTGCACGACGTCGGCCACTTCCACGGGGCCCTGCACGGAACGGATCTGATGCAGGGTCAGGACAACCGCCACAGCGACTCCGGGGCCGACTGGCTGGCCCGCTGGTTCGGCCCGGAGGTCACCGAGCCGGTCCGGCTGCACGTGGCCGCCAAGCGCTACCTGTGCGCGGTCGAGCCCGGCTACCGGGAGAAGCTCTCCGCGGCCTCCGAGTACACCCTGACCGTCCAGGGCGGCCCGATGGACGAGCAGCAGGCCGCCGCCTTCGCCGAACTCCCGGGCGCGCGGGACGCGGTGGCGGTGCGGCGCTGGGACGAGCAGGCGAAGGAGGCCGGCGCCCCGACGCCCGGCTTCGCGCACTACCGCCCGCTGCTCGCCGCGCTCATGCGGTAGCCGAAGGGCTCAGTCCAGCTCCCGGGCATGCCGCGAAAGCGCCGACGTGGCCAGGGAGTTGTGCACGCTGAACGCCACCGTCCCGGGCAGGTAGCGGTCCTGGGACCACTCCACCGGCGTGCCCGTCGGGTCGGTCGTGCGGCGCCGCTCGCGCAGCAGCGGACCGCCCCGGCGGCAGCCGAGCAGCCGGGCGTCCTCGCCGTTGGCCGGGACGATGTCGATGGTGTGGTCGGCGTCGGTGAACAGGATGCCGTGCTCGCGCAGCACTTCGGTGTGCGAGACCACGTCCGGCGGCAGTTCGGCGACGATCTCGCCGACCCGCGGCGGGTAGACGGTGCGCTCGACCATCACCGGCGTGCCGGAGAGCGTCCGCAGCCGGACGATGACGTACACCTCGGCGCCCTGCTCCAGGCGCAGTTGCTCGCGCTCGGCGGCGTCGGCCGGGCGGCGCACCAGCGAGTCGAGGATGCCGCCGGGCTCCTCGCCCATCGAGTACGCCCAGTGCGTGAAGCTGAGCAGTTCGGAGAAGCTCTGCACCCGGGCACCGCCGAGGACCACCCGGCGGGTGCCGCGGCGGGAGGTGACCAGTCCGTCGGAGCGCAGCACCGCGAGCGCCTGGCGGACGGTGCCGCGGGAGACGCCGTACTGCTCGGCCAGCGCGCCCTCGGCGGGCAGCCGGCCGGCCTCGCCGTACGCGCCGGTGGTGATCGCCTCGCGCAGGTCGGCGGCCACCTTCCGGTACAGCGCGCCGGGGCGCTCCGCCGGGGGTTCCCCGGCCGCCGAGGGGGCTCCGGCCGCCGGGCTCCCGTCCGCGGCCGGGGGGCCCTCGGGGCGCTGGGGCTCAGTTGCCACGTCAGTCAATGTCCCTCCTGGGGCGGTGTCCTGCGCAGCCGTACCGGCGCGGACAGCCCGACCTTACTCCGCTGCGCCTTCGAAGCATCGCACCGAACGGATCACGCTCCGATGGCCGGATTCCACCGTTCCCGCACCCGACCCCGGCGCTGGGGCGTCCGTTCACCTTCCCGTCACCGGACTCCGGCGTACTTACTGCCGTCAGCGAAGTTGGCTAGTCAACTCGGACGACGTCGATCGATCGCTCACCCCGGTCGGCCCGCCGCCCTCCGCAAGGCCTCGCGAACCTTCGCAAGGCTTCACGAACCTTCGCAGGCCGTCCCAGGCCTTCGCGATCCTTCGCGAGACGCCAGCCCGCGGAACCCCCCGCGAGCGCCCTCGCAGTACGCCCCCTTAACAGGAGACTTCCCCGTGACCGTGCACCGCGCCCGCGCCGCCGCCTTCGCGGCCGTCCTGACCGCCGCCGCGCTCTCCCTCACCGCCTGCGGCTCCGCCGGTTCGAGCGCCAAGTCCGGCGACGCCGCCCAGGGCGGCGCCAAGGACGCCAAGACGGCCACCTCCGCCGCCGACTTCGGCGGCATGGACGGCCTGATCGCCGCCGCCAAGAAGGAGGGCAAGCTGCACGTCATCACGCTGCCCCGGGACTGGGCGAACTACGGCAAGATCATCGACAGCTTCAAGGCCAAGTACGGCATCGAGGTCGAGGAGGAGAACCCGGACGGCTCCAGCCAGGACGAGATCAACGCGATCAACTCCCGCAAGGGCCAGGACCGCGCCCCCGACGTGGTCGACCTGGGCAGCGCCTTCGCCCTCCAGGCGGTCAAGGACGGCATCCTCGCCCCCTACAAGGTCGCCACCTTCGACAAGGTGCCGGACACCATGAAGGACGCGAACGGCGCCGCCGTCAACGACTACGGCGGCTACGTCTCCATCGGCTGCGACGCCAAGAAGATCGCCAACTGCCCGAAGACCTTCGCCGACCTGCTCAAGCCGGAGTACAAGGGCCAGGTCGCCCTCAACGGCAACCCGACCAAGTCCGGCTCCGCCTTCGGCGGCGTCTACGCGGCCGCGCTCGCC
>NZ_JBSFJC010000109.1:0-27537 GCF_053597855.1 Kitasatospora sp. NPDC001225 | reverse complement strand
CACGCCGCGCCCCCGTCGAGCGACCGCTCGGCGGGGGCGCGGCGCGGTTCCGCCCAAGGGCCAGGGGCGCTGGAAAGGGCCCCGTGGCCGTCAGGCGTGCCCGGCGATCAGGCCGAGCCGGCCGTCGAAGCGGCGGTAGAGCACCCGGCCCCGGCCGCTGACCGGGTGGGCGAAGAACAGGAACGGCAGCTCCGCGCCCGCCAGCCGGTCGACGGCCTGCGCCTCCGTCAGCCGGGGCGCGCCGTGCGGGCTGAGGGTGATCGGCGAGGTCCGGCGGCCGGGCGGACCGGCGGGGACGGTACGGGCGAGGCGGTAGCCGGTCGGCCCGACCCGGTAGACCACGGCGTCGGTCTCGGTCGCCGGATCGGTGAACAGGTGGATGTCGTAGTCCATCGCGTCCATGGTCCGGGCGGCGGCCGCCGGCGAGCACCACACCAGCGAGGGCTCCTTGCGGCGGACCACCCGGAGCTCGCGGACGGCCCCGCCGCCCGGCCCGCCGGAGGCCGGCCCACTGGAGTCCGGCGCACGGTGGCCCGGCCAGGGGCGCGGCGCCCAGGCCCCGGTGACGGCCCTGATCCTGCCGCGCAGCGCGTCGCTCACCCGGTCGATGGAGTCGCCCAGCCCGGCCGCGGCCTCCTGGACGCGGATCCGCCGACCGTCCACCTCGGCGTTCACCTGCGCCAGCACGCCCCCGGCCACGGCCGCGAGCCGGACCCGCAGGGCCTCCACCAGCGTCCCCACCCCCGGAGCCGCCGCCGCGGCGGCCACCCGGGCCCGCGTCTCGGCCAGGACCTCGCCGGTCAGCCCCTCGAACGCCCTCACCGTGACCAACTCGCCCATCCCCAGGCCCTTCCACTCCCAGCCGGCGCATACCGGCGACCAGGATCCCGGGCCCCCGGCCGCGCGGCCAGGGCCCAACGGCCCCACTGCGGGGGGCCGGGCGGACCAGCCGGGCGGTGGGGAGGGCGACCCGTGCCGCCGGAGTACGCGCCGGTGAACGGGACGGGAGAGGCACCGAGCCTCGGCCGGTGGGCGCCGCTACGGGGGAGCGCGGCGTGTTGCGGTGGCGGCTGCTGACAGCGGACCGGGAGCCCGACGACGAGCCGGGCCTGTGACGAACAGGCGCGGCGCCCTCACTCGCCGGGCCGGCCGCCCCCGCCCGGCTCCGGGCGCCGACCCCGGTCCGCTCCGCGGCCGGGCCGGTCGCCCGCCGCAGCGGCCTGCACCCCCGGGAGGCCGGGCGTGCCGCGGGTGCGAAGCTCGCCGAGCACCGCCCAGCCGACCGACACCACCGGCACCGCCACCACCGCGCCCAGGACCCCCGCCAGCACCGCGCCGCCGGCCACCGACACCGCGATCACCACCGGGTGGATGCGGACGGACCAGCTGAGCACCAGCGGATGCAGCAGGTGCCCCTCGATCTGGCCGATTACCACGATCAGCGCGAGCACCAGCAGCGCGATCACCGGCCCCCGGGCGGCGAGCGCGACCACGGCGGCGACCGCCAGGGCGATCGGGGAACCGATCAGCGGGATGAGGGTCGCCGCGAACTCCAGCACCATCAGCGGCAGGACCAGCGGCACCCGCAGGATCGCCAGCGCGATGCCCACCAGCACCGCGTTGGAGGCCGCCACGATCAGCACGCCCCGGGTGTAGCCCGCGAAGGTGAGCCAGGCGGCACGGCCGGCGCGGTCCCAGGCCGAACGGCTCCGGACCGGCAGCTGCCGCTGCGCCCAGGCCCACATCCGGTCGCCGGAGTGCAGGAAGAACACCGAGCAGAACACCGCGAGGGCCAGCCCGGTGACCAGCTCGACGATCCGGCCGGCGCCGCTCAGCGCGGTGCTGAGCAGGGTGGAGCGGTGGGTCGAGATGAAGGCGCCGATCTTGGCCCGCAGGTCGGTGACGGTGCCGGGCCGCAGGTGGAAGGGGGCGCCGGTGAGCCAGTGGTCGATCCGGGAGAGGCCGCCGCGCAGCTCGTTGCCCAGCCGGCCCCACTCGTCGGCGACGGTGGTGCCGACCAGCGCCAGCACCCCGCCGACGACCGCGAGGGCGCAGAGGAGGACGACCAGGACGGCGAGCGAGCGCGGCATGCCGCGGGCCAGCAGGTCGACCGGCGGGCGCAGCACGGAGGTGATCACCAGCGCCACGAACAGTGCGACGACCGGCAGTTCGAGCCGGGCGAGGACGTCGACGACCAGGTAGGCGGCGAGCCCGAGCAGCACCAGCCGCCAGGTGTACCCGGCCGTCGTCCGCAGTCCGGAGGGGACGTGCTCCCCGGACGGATACGGGTCGGGGCCCGGGCCCTGAGCCCCCGCCCGGGTCCGGCGCGCCGACACCCGGGGGCGGCGGCTGCCCAGCGGCACGGGCCGCCGGTCCGGTCCGGCGCCGTTCACTCCCACGGGCGGTCTCCTCGGGCTCGGCCGGGTGTCGTCCTCTCACGTCACGATGACCCATACCGCGACGGTTCGCCCTGCGGCGGCGCCGGGTCCCGTCACCCGGACAGCGGCATGCCGACCGCGTCGCTGTGCGGGCGTGCCGGGCCCGGGCAGACACGGGAACGGCGCCGGTCGCCCCGGGAAGGGCAATGGTCCTCCGTGTACAAGCGGCCGGATGAGGGGAGAATCCATGGCGCAGGGAGGGGGGAGAAGGAGGCCGAGATGAAAAGCCTCACCCGCCGCTACGCGGTGACGCTCCCCGGCCCGATTGGCGGGCACGCTCCACCGTCCGTCGTCGTCGTGTACGAGACGCAGGCCGTCGGTCCCGGCGGGGGCCTGGTCTGGGAGAGCTCGGACGGCGACCTTCGCGTGGAGATCACCGGCGGGGTGGCCACCGTCCTGGCGGCTCCCACAACGGGCAGTCGGCACCCGTGCCTGATGGCGGTGCCGCTGCCGTGAGCACCTCGTCGTGAACCGAGAGCGCGTCGTCGTGAACACGTGGGCCGTGAGCGCGTGGTCGTGGGCAGGCGGCCGAGCGCACACGGCCACGACGCGTGTCGAGAGGAAGAGGAAGGCGACGGAGGGCGGAGGTCGCAACGACAAGGTCACCGAGCGCTGGCGGCCAAGGCCTCGCGCACGGTGACCAGGCAGGGGTCGCAGTACCGGTCCGGCCCGGCCGCACCGGCGCCGTCGCCCACTGGGACGACGCGCTGGGAGGGCTCCAGGAACCGCCCGCACAGCGAGGAGCTCGCGTCGTCCTTGGCCACCACGTGCCACACCACGGCGGGTGGGGAGACCGCCGGGTCGTGCTCGGCCCACATCTCGTACACGGCGCTACCTCCGGATCGCTGGGGGCTCGGTGACTCCATGCAAACTCGCGGTCTGCCGGACGGCCAGCGGGCCAGACCCGGTGGGATGGTTGTGGCGCCGGTGACGGTCGGGGGCCGCACGCTCAGTCCCGCCGGTCGGGGCCCGGGTGTCCTGGAGGCCCCGGAGGCCTGATTCCCGAGGCCGTGGTCCCCGAGTCTGTGCTCCCCGGGCCGCCCGCCCGGTCGCGGCCCTGGCCGGCGGCCAGGCGGCGCCGGATCACCAGCAGGTCGAGCGCGGTGATGCCGGCGAACCCGGCGCACAGGGCGGCGAAGAAGGCGTAGGTCCCCTGGTTGGGCGCGGGGCCCGGGCCGGCCAGCGCGGCCAGCAGGGCGAACGCCACCGCCCCGCCGAGGAACAGGACGAGGAAGACCCGGGAGAGCACCCGCCGCAGCTCCAGGTCCGAACGGGCGGTCACCGGCTCGGTGCCCCGGCGCACCGTCTCCTGCGGCCGGAGCTGGGGCATCGTCCGGCCGGGGCCCTGCGGGGTGTGCGGGAAGTCGTGGCGCTCGCCGCTCCGGCGGCGGGCCCCGCCCGCGTGCGGCAGGTCTGGGCTGGGTCGTACGGCCATGACGGCCCCCGAACGGATTCGGCCGGTTGTGTTCCGTCGGCGCGCCTACCCGGTTCCGGCGCCGGCACACGCCCGCGGGGCACCCGCCCGCACGGGCCCGCCGTCGCCCACCGCCGCCCGCCTCCCGGGCCCCGAAGCCCGGCGGATTCGGCCGCTGTTCACCGGGGCATGGCCCGCCCGATGATCTCCGACCAGTCCCGGTCCCTACCGTCAGGGCCCACACCACTTCCGGGAGCGAACATGCACGACAACCAGGCGACCGAGCACGAGTGCGGCTGCCCGCGGACGGCCGACCTCGACGGGGAGGGGCCGGCCGCGGACAGTCGGCGCCGGTTCCTGCGCGGGGCCGGTCTGCTGGGCGCGGGGGTCGGCACCGCCGGGCTCGGTCTGCTCGGCGCGGTGCCGGCGCAGGCGGCCGGGCCCGAGGCGGCGGGCGCTGCGGGTGCGGCCGTGAAGGCGCCCAAGAAGGGCAAGGGGAAGGGGCGGTGGCAGCCCGACCCGGACGCCCGGCAGTTCACCGTCGTGGTCATGCCGGACACCCAGTACCTGTTCGACCAGGACCGGATCCACCCGGCGCCGCTGGAGGCCTCGGTCCGCTACGTGCTGGACGGCGGGGTCAACCGGGAGGACGGGACGGACGACAACATCGTCTTCCTGGCCCAGCTCGGCGACGTCACCGAGAACGGCCTGGCCGTCGAGTACGCCGCCGTCACCAAGGTGTTCGGCCTGCTGGACGACGCGGGCGCCGCCTACGGCGTGCTCGCGGGCAACCACGACGTCCGCTCCTCGACCGACGACCAGCGCGGCACCACCCCGTACCTGGAGACCTTCAGCAAGGCCAGGGCCGCCCGCACCTCCGGCTACCGCGGCTCCAGCCCGGACGGCTACAACACCTGCCACGTGTTCCGGGCGGCGGGCCGCGACTGGATGGTGCTCTCGCTGGACTGGCGGCTCTCCGACGCGGGCTTCGCCTGGGCGAACGGGGTGATCGCGGCGAACCCCAAGCTTCCGGTGATCCTGACCACCCACGACCTGGCGCACGCCGACGACGGCGGCCGCGCCGAGCTGTCCGACAACGGGAAGCGGCTCTGGGAGCGGCTGATCGACGGCAACGACCAGATCTTCCTGACCGTCAACGGGCACTACTGGCCGCCCGGGCGCACCGTGCTGCGGAACAGGGCCGGCCACGACGTGCACGTCCACATCACCAACTACCAGGACCGCTACTACGGCGGTGCGGCGATGATCCGGGCGTACCGCTTCGACCTCGACCGCGGCACCGTCGACGTGTCGACCTTCTCGCCGTGGATCCAGCAGATCGCGGCCGAGGAGCGCAACGCGCTGGCGGCCCAGCACGTCGAGCTGACCTCGGACGTGGACCGCTTCTCGCTCGCGATCGACTTCGAGCGCCGCTTCGCCGGCTTCGCGCCCGTCCCGCAGCGCCCGGCGCGCCGGGCGGGGGAGCTGCTGGTCCGCGACACGGTGGCCTACTGGCGGTTCGACAACGGCGGCGCGGACGGTGCGGCCGTCGCCCCGCAGCAGGTCGTCAAGGACCTGAGCGGGCAGGGCAACGACCTGCTCTGGCAGAGCGCCCCGGGCACGCCCGACGGCGCGCTCAGCTGGTCCGCCGAGCACCACCCGGACCAGCCGGGCCACGGCAGCCTGCTGTTCAGGGGCACCCGCTCGCCGGTCCGCGGCGGCTACCTGCAGACGGTGCCCACCGCGCCGGTGAACCGGGAGACCTTCGAGCGCGGGTTCACCGTCGAGGCCTTCTTCAAGCTGCCCGCCGACTGGGACTCCGCGCAGAGCCGCTGGTCCGCCCTGCTCAGCCGCTGGGGGACGAGCGGTGAGGCGGGCAGGAGCGGGCCCGGGACGGACGCCGACGAGCCGGTCGTGACGCTCAGCGTCTCCGAGGCGCCGGCCCTCCAGTGGTGCGTCTACCCGCTCAACCAGACCGGGGCGTCGACCTGTTGGGGCCACCAGCTGCCGCTGGACCACTGGTGGCACGTCGCGGTGGTCAACGACGGGAAGCTCAGCCGGATGTACGTCGACGGCTGCGAGGTGGCGCGCAACCCGGCGACGCCCGCGGTCGGGCTGACCACGTTGGGACGGCCGTGGATGCTGGGCGGCTACGCGTACGCGGGGGTGCTGGACAAGGTCTTCCACGGGCACATCGGGGACGTCCGGATCGTGAAGCGGGCGCTGCGGGTGGGCGAGTTCATGACCGCCTGACCCGCGCTCCCGCGCGGCACGGACACCGCCGGGCCCTGGTACGGGCCCGGCGGTGCGGTCGTTTCCGGGACGGCAAAACGGCGAACCGGTGAAACGGCGAACCGGTGAAACGGCGAACGGCTGACGGCGGACGACCGCGCCGGAGCCGTCAGCCGAGCAGGGTGGCCTCGACCCCGGCGAGCACCGCCGCCAGGCCCTGCTCGAAGCCCTCGTCGAAGTCCTGGAACATCACCCGGCCCGATTCGGCGGCCAGCGGGTGGGCGGCCAGGCGCTCGGCGCGGGCGTCCAGGTCGTAGCCCTCCTCGCCGTCGAAGGGGTTGGGGCCCATCGCCTGCTCCTCGATGACGTAGCCGATGGTGTAGCTGTAGGCGGTCTGCCAGGCGCGGGCGGCGGCCACCGGGGTGAACCCGGACTCGACCAGCAGGCGCAGCCAGGTGTCCAGTTCGGCCGCGTAGCCGGTGTCGGTGAACCGGGAGCCGCTGTAGACCTTCGCGCCGTCGCGGTAGCGCAGCAGCTCGGCGCGCAGGGTGCGCATGGTCCTCAGGTAGGTCTCCCGCCAGTCGCCCGGGGCCGGGGCGCGACCGGCCCCGTCGGCCCCGCTGGCCGCGTCGGCCCCGTCCGCCCCGGCGCCCGCGTCCGCCGCCGCTCGGGCCGTCATGCGGCGCATCATCTCGGTCGCCATCTCGTCCAGCAGCGCCTGTTTGTCCTTGAAGTGCCAGTACAGCGCGGGCGCCTTGACGTCGAGCCGGGCGGCGATGGCGCGCAGCGTCAGGCCGTCCAGGCCGGCCTCGTTCAGCAGGTCCAGCGCGGTGCCGACGACCTGGCCGCGGTCGAGCTTGGGGGTTCTCTGGGGGGTCACGGTTGACAGTTTAACGTCGTTAAGTGCACGCTGTCGGCAACGGCTACTTAACAACGTTAAGGAGGTTGTCGTGGCTTCTCACGGCATGCACACGGATGTCCTGGTCATCGGCGCCGGGCCCACCGGACTGGCCCTGGCGCTCGACCTCGCCCGGCACGGCGTCGCCGCGCTGGTGGTCGAGCGCGGCGCCGAACTCTTCCCCGGCTCGCGCGGCAAGGGCCTCCAGCCGCGCACGCTGGAGGTGCTCGACGACTTCGGCGTGCTCGACCGGGTCCGCGCGGTCGCCGGGCACTACCCGCCCAACCTGTTCTGGCGGGACGGCGAACCGCAGGGCGAGCGCCGGATGTTCGACCCGACCGAGCCCTCCGAGGCCGAGCCGTACACCGAGGCGCTGATGCTGCCCCAGTGGCGCACCCAGCAGGTGCTGTACGGGCGGCTGCGCGAGCTGGGCGGCGAGGTCGCGTTCGGCCGGGAGCTGGTCGGCCTCGCGCAGGACGAGGAGGGCGTGACCGCCGAGTTCGCTACCGGCGGCCCGGTCCGGGCGCGGTACGTCGTCGCGGCGGACGGCGGCCGCTCGACGGTGCGGCGACTGCTCGGCATCGGGATGACCGGCGAGACCGTCGACCCGGACCCGATGCTGGTCGCGGACGTCCGGATCGACGGGCTGGACCGCGAGCACTGGCACGTGTTCGGCTCCGAGGAGGGGATGCTGGCGATCTGCCCGCTCGGCGGCACCGAGGACTTCCAGCTGGTCGCCCAGTTCCCGGAGGGGACGGCCGTCGACCTCACCCTCGACGGGCTGCGCACGGTGGTCGCGGCCCGCTCCCACCTGGCCGCCGAGCAGGTCACCGAACTGCGCTGGATCTCCGAGTTCCGCCCGCGCGCCGCGCTCGCCGACCGCTTCCGCGCGGGCCGGGTCTTCCTGGCGGGCGACGCCGCGCACGTCCACTCGCCGGCCGGCGGGCAGGGCCTGAACACCAGCGTCCAGGACGCCTACAACCTGGGCTGGAAGCTGGCCGCGGTGCTGACCGGGCGAGCGGGGGAGGGGCTGCTCGACAGCTACCAGGAGGAGCGCCGCGGCAACGCGGCCGCGATGCTGGAACTGTCCACCAGGGTCCACCGCGGCGAGCAGCGCCGCGGCCGGGCAACCCAGCAACTCGACCTCGGCTACCGGGAGTCCGCGCTCTCGGTGGAGACCCGCCAGGACCTCCCGGCGGACGCGCTGCGGGCCGGCGACCGCGCCCCCGACGGCCGCCGGGGCGGCACCCGGCTGTTCGACGCCTTCCGCGGCCCGCACTGGACGCTGCTCACCGTCGGCACGGACGCCCCGCTGCCCTCCGTCGCCGCCCCGGTGGTCCGCATCCCGGCCTACGAGGCGTACGGCACCGGGGTGTTCCTGGTCCGGCCGGACGGCTACCTCGGGTGGGCCGGCGCCACGGCCGACGGCCTCGCGGCCTACGCGGGGCGGCAGGGGCTGCTCGCCCCCTGACCGGGCGCGGCCCCTGAGGGGCCACGCCCGAGCCGGATCGGCCGCCGGGCGCGGTGGACGCGCGGACACCCGGCGGCCGTCCGGGGACGGCCGCCGGGTGCCGGTCAGTGACTGCCCGCGTCCTTGACCTTCTCCACGGCCTGTTTCAGGTCGCTCTTCGCCTGCTCGGCCTTGCCCTTGAGCTCGGTCGAACGGTCGCCGGTGGCCTTCCCGGCCGCTTCCTTGGCCTTGCCGCCGGCCTTCTCCGCCATGTTGCGCAGCTTCTCCTCGGTACCCACGGCGGGTGCCTCCTCTCGTCGACGGGGCGAAGGTCCGCCCCGGGCGGCGTCTGCCCGGGGCGCGGGCTTCCATGCGCAAGGCCCGCGAGTCGGTCCGTCGGGACAGGTCCGGCGAGTCGGTCCGGCCGGTCCTACCGGGTGCGGGCCTCGGCGGCGGTCTTCAGGTCGTGCAGCCAGCCTTCGAGGCCCTGGCGGAGGATGTCGGTGGCGGCGGGGACGTTCGCGTCGACCTGGGGGCCGGTGTGGGTCTCCTCGGTGCGCACCAGGACGCCGCCGGGGACCTCGGTGAAGTTCCACACGTGGACGCCGTCGATCCGCAGCCCGGTCGCGACCGCCGGGCCGGTCCAGCGGATGCAGGCGCCGGGCCGCAGCTGCCGGACGGTGGAGGTGATCTCCAGGACGGGGTCGGCCGAGGCGGGGTTCGGGGGCAGCGGGGTGGTCCAGTGGAACGCCGACCCCGGGCGCAGCGGGCCGCCGTCGAGGCGCTCGGCGCTCCACACCGGCGCCTGCCAGTCGGGCCAGCGCGCCACGTCGGTCTGGAGCCGCCAGACCGTCCACAGCGGTGCGTGGATCACAGTCTCGGTCCGGTAGCGGACGCGGGCGTCGGGGTCGACGCCCGCCCCGCCGCAGGTGAGCGAGGAGCCGGGGCGGTGGGCGGTGGTGGCCCCGGCCGGCGCGGCGGCGGCGCCGAGCAGCCCGAGGGCGAGCGGGAGGGTCAGCAGGGCGGTGCGGATGCCGGTGCCGCGGGTGGAGCTGCGCGTGGCGGACATGGAACTCCCCATTCACTGGTCGGCCGTCGGGACGGCTCGGACGCCTTGCGAGCTAGATGCTCACGCCTTCGTTAGAAGTTGTAACTCCGCGAGGGCCGGGGTGTCAACAGGTTCCGTGATACCTTCTAACGGAAGCGTGAATATGTAGTCGGGCGATGCGGGGAGCGGGCGAAGGCCATGGCGAGGACGGGCGCGGACACCCCGCGCGAGCGCTACCGGGCCCAGGTGCGCGAAGAGGTCAAGGCGCACGCCTGGGAGCAGATCGCCACGGCCGGTGCCTCGGCGCTCTCCGTCAACGCGATCGCCAAGCGGATGGGCATGAGCGGCCCCGCGCTCTACCGCTACTTCGCCGGCCGCGACGAGCTGATCACCGAGCTCGTCCGGGACGCGTACCGCAGCCTCGCCGACACCCTCGGCGCGGCCGCCGCCGAGGGCGCCGACCTGGCCGGGCTCGCCCACGCCCTGCGCGACTGGGCGCTGGCCGACCCCCAGCGGTACTTCCTGATCTACGGCACCCCCGTGCCCGGCTACCGCGCGCCCGAGGACACCACCGCCATCGCCGACGAGGTCATGCGGACCCTGGTCGACGCCTGCGCGGCGCTCGCCCCGGCCGGAGCGGACACCCCGGCGGCGCCGTTCACCACCCACCTGCTGGGCCACCGGGACTGGGCGGGCGAGCAGCCGGCCCCGCCCGAGGTGCTCCACCGCTTCCTGGCCTTCTGGACCCGCCTGCACGGCGTGCTGTCACTCGAGCTCGCCGGACACTTCACCGGCATGGGCTTCCGGCCCGGGCTGCTCTTCGAGGCCGAGCTGGCGAGCCTGCTGACGCCGCGGTTCTGACCCGGCCGCCTCCCGGTCGCCGCCTGTCCGCCGTCGTCGCGCGGCCACGCCCCGTCGGTGCCACCGGGGCCCCGGCGCCCGGCCGGCCCCAGCCCCCGAGGTCGGCACGCGCGGGGCGCTGGGGCGTGTACGGCCGGTCGTGCTCCGGTTCGTACGGGTGTGCCGGGTGTGGCGCGTTCGCCGCAGCGTCACTCCGGGTAGTTGAAGGGCTGCACGGTGTTGGCGGAGGGGGTGGGGTCAGGGAGTCGCGATGACGGAACACGAGCAGCTCGGTGCGCCCGCCGGCCCGGAAGGACACCCCACCCGGCCCGAACGGGTGCCGCCCCAGGCCCCCGCGTCCGGGAAGCGCGGGGCGGGCGCCCGCCCCGGCCCGGACGGTGACGGCACCGCGGTCCCCTGGCCCGACCTGATGCTGCCGCTGCTGCGCACCCCCACGGCCGACCGCCGGCCCGCGCCGGAGGGGGCCGGCGCGGACCCGCCGACGGGCGTCGAGCCGGCCCGGGTGCTGGACCTCGCGCTGCTGGTCGGCGAGCTGCTGCTGGCCAGCGGCGAGGCGGCGGAGGACGTCGAGGCCGCGATGCTCGCCGTCGCCCACGCCTACCGGGTCCAGCCCTGCGACCCGCAGGTGACCTTCACCCGGGTGGCGATCTCCTACCAGCCCGGCCCGTCGGAGCCCTCGCTGACCGCCGAGTGCTCGGTGCGCCGCCCGGCCGTCGACTACGCGCGGCTGGCCCTGGTGTTCCGGCTGGTCACCGAGATCGCCGTGGGCGGGATGGCCGTCCCCGAGGCGCACGGCCGCCTGGTGGCGGCCCGCCGGCGCCGCCGCCGGTACTCCGGCCGGCTGTTCGTGCTCTCCTGCGGCGGGATGGCCGGGGCCGCCACGCTGCTGATCGGCGGCCGGGCCGACGCCCGGGCCTGGCTGGTGTTCGCCAGCGCCGTCGTCGCCGCGCTGGTGGGCGAGCGCTTCTCGGCCCTGGTGGCGCGCCACGACCTCCCGGCGTTCTACCAGTTCGTGGTGGCGGCGGTGCCCGCCGCCGTGATCGGCATCCTGCTCTCGTTCAACGGTCTGCACCTGCGCGGATCGGTGGTGATCACCGGCGGGCTGTTCGCGGTGCTGCCGGGGTGGCCCATGGTGGCGGCGGCCCAGGACGGTCTGGCGGGCTTCTACCTCACCGCCGCCGCCCGGTTGCTCGAAGCGCTCTACCTGATGACCGGCGTGGTGGTCGGGGTGATGACGGTGCTCTACGTCGGCGTCAACAACGGTGCCGACCTCGCCGCCCAGGACGTCCCGCCCGGGGCGGTCAACCCCCCGCTGCAGCTCGCCGCCGCGGTGCTGCTCACCCTGGCGTTCGCGGTGCTGCTGAACACCGAGCCGGCCACGCTGCCGGCGGTCCTGCTGAACAGCGCGGCCGGCTGGACCACGTACGGGGTGCTGGTGAACGCGGGCGGCGAGCCGATCCTGGCCACCGGTCTGGCCGCCGGGCTGGTGGGCCTGTCCGGCCAGCTCATGGCGCGCTGCCGGGGCAGCTCTGCGCTGCCGCACATCACCGCCGCCCTGGGGCCGCTGCTGCCCGGCTCGGTGCTGTACTTCGGGATGCTGGCCTTCGTCCGGGGCGAGCCCGAGATCGGGCTGAGCGGCATCGGGCGGGCCGCCGCCATGGCGATGGCCCTCGCCATCGGCGTCAACCTGGGCCGCGAGCTGGCCCGGCTCTTCCTGCCCGCGCCCCGGGTGGCCGCCCCGCCCCGCCGGCAGGTCGGCCGCCACCGGCGCTGACGGGGGAGCGGCGGGGCGGTTTGCCCGAGCCGAGGCGCGGTAGACGCGGGGGGTGTGGAGACGGGCCGGGCAGGACAGGCCCCGATCCCCGGGGACGACCGCTGCGGCCGGTTCGGGCCGACCGGGCCGCCCCCGCCGACAGCCACCCACCAACTCGGGAGACCCTCGTGATACTCCTCGGCGTCATCCTGCTCATCATCGGCTTCGTCACCGGAATCTCGATCCTGTGGACCATCGGCATCGTGCTGGCCGTGGTCGGCCTGGTCCTGTGGCTCGCCGGAACGCTCGGGCACGCCGTCGGCGGCCGCCGCCACTACTACTGACCGGGACTGCGCCCTGTTCACCGCCGTGCGCCACCCGTTCGACGCCCCGGGCCCGCCGGGCTCGGGGACGGTCGTTCAGGGACGGTCCTCGTGCAGCCCGCAGAGCCAGGCCAGTGCCCGGTGGACGCCGAGGACGTAGGTGTGGTCCGCCCCCTGGGTGCGGACGAGGTGGAGGCGGACGGCGGCGGCCTGGCACTCGGCCAGCAGCTGGGCGAGGCACGGGCCGATGGAGCCGGCCGTGGCGGCGGCGGTGACCGGGGCCGCGACCTGGGCCCCGGCGGCCCACCGGTAGGCGCCGAGCACGCCGTGCTCGAAGCCGGTCCAGGGCCGGGGCCGCCGGTTGACCTTGTCGATCGCGGCGAACACCTCGTCCAGCGGACGCACTCCCACGGCCGGGACCGTCTCGTCACTGGTCATGTGCGCAACCTACGTCCGCCCGCCACCGGCCGCCCCCGGGGAAGGCGGCCCGGTACGGCAGCACTGTCCCGAGCCACCCGGGCGGCCGAGGAGCCCCGCACACCGCGACCCCGGGGCGTGGCCGGGCGGCGGGAGCGGGACGGGTAGGCTGACCAGGTCGTGTCCGGCCGGAGAGGTGGCCGGGCCGGAGGAACGGGGCGGGCCGGCGGCCCGCCGGTGGAGACCCCTGATGACTCGTCGTTTTGACTGCTCGGACCCGTCGGAGCGCGCGGCCGG
Organism: Kitasatospora sp. NPDC001225; assembly: GCF_053597855.1. NCBI lineage: Bacteria > Bacillati > Actinomycetota > Actinomycetes > Kitasatosporales > Streptomycetaceae > Kitasatospora > Kitasatospora sp. NPDC001225. The sequence goes on along the minus strand of NZ_JBSFJC010000109.1, from coordinate 14,406 downwards.
GCTGCGCGAGGCCGTGGCCGCGGTGCGCCGCGGTGAACTCGTCGTCCTGCCCACGGACACCGTGTACGGCGTGGGCGCGGACGCCTTCGCACCGCAGGCCGTCGACCGCCTGCTGCGCGCCAAGGGCCGGGGACGGAACATGCCCTCGCCGGTGCTGGTCGGCTCCCCGGAGGCGCTGGACGGGCTGGTCGAGGTGACGGAGCGCGCGCGGGACCTGGTCAAGGAGTTCTGGCCGGGCGGGCTGACCGTGGTCGCCCGCCACCTGGACTCGGTCGAGCTGGACCTCGGCGAGACCAACGGGACGGTCGCGGTGCGGATGCCCGCGCACCCGGTCGCCATCGAACTGCTCAACGCCACCGGGCCGTTGGCCGTCTCCAGCGCGAACCTGACCGGGCACGACTCGCCGCAGGACTGCGACGCCGCCCAGGGCATGCTCGGCGACTCGGTGGCCGTCTACCTCGACGGGGGCCCGACCGCGGCCGCCGTGCCCTCCTCGATCGTGGACATCACCGGCGAGGTGCCGGTCCTGCTGCGGGCGGGCGCGATCGGCGCCGAGCGCCTGCGCGAGGTGGTCCCCGACCTGCGGGAGCGCTGAGCCCGGCCCCCCGGAGCCCCGGCCCGCGTAAGCGAAGCCCCGGTCCGCGGGAGCGCCGCGCCCGGTCGACGGGCCGTACCGCGTGGCGCCCCGGCGGCCCGGGCCGCCGCCGCTAGGGTCGGCGATGGCGTGCGAGGGCGGGCCCTCCGCCGGGCCGGGGAGGGGGTCGGCGCCGCGACCGGGGGCGTCACCGGCTCCGCTGCGGAGGTTCCATGAACGCTTCGTCCACCGCGCCGCCCCCTGCGCGGGACCGCACCCGGGTGAGGGTCCGGCAGGGCAGCACGCTGCTGCGCTGGCTGTTCACCACGGATCACAAGGTCATCGGGAACCTCTACCTGGCGACGGCCTTCGGCTTCTTCCTGGTCGGGGGCGTGCTCGCGCTGCTGATGCGGGCCCAGCTGCTGGGGCCGGACACCGGGCTGGTGTCGAACGAGCGGTACAACCAGCTGTTCACCATGCACGGCACGATCATGCTGCTGCTGTTCGCCACCCCGACCTTCGCCGGGTTCGCCAACGCGATCATGCCCCTGCAGATCGGCTCGCCGGACGTCGCCTTCCCCCGGCTGAACGCCTTCACCTACTGGGCGTTCCTGCTGGGCGGGCTGACGGTGCTGAGCGGCTTCCTCACCACCGGGGGCGCGCCCTCCTTCGGCTGGTTCGCCTACGCGCCGCTGAACGGCCCGCTGTTCTCGCCGGGGGCGGGCGGGGACCTGTGGGCGTTCGGCCTGGTGGTGGCCGGCCTCGGCACCATCCTGGGCGCGGTCAACTTCATCACCACCATCACCTGCCTGCGGGCGCCGGGCATGACGCTGTTCCGGATGCCGGTCTTCACCTGGAACGTGCTGTTCACCTCGGTCATGGTGCTGCTGGCCTTCCCGGTGCTGACCGCCGCGCTGCTCTGCCTGGAGGCGGACCGCAAGTTCGGCGCGCACGCCTTCGACGCGGCGAACGGCGGGGCGCTGCTGTGGCAGCACCTGTTCTGGTTCTTCGGCCACCCGGAGGTGTACATCGTCGCGCTGCCGTTCTTCGGCGTCATCAGCGAGATCATCCCGGTGTTCAGCCGCAAACCGCTGTTCGGCTACCACGGGATGGTCGGCGCGACCATCGCCATCACGGCGCTGTCCATGTCGGTGTGGGCGCACCACATGTTCGCCACCGGCCAGGTGCTGCTGCCCTTCTTCGCGATGATGTCCTTCCTCATCGCGGTGCCCACCGGGGTGAAGTTCTTCAACTGGGTCGGGACGATGTGGAACGGCTCGCTCTCCTTCGAGACCCCGATGCTCTGGTCGGTCGGCTTCCTGGTGACCTTCCTGTTCGGCGGGTTGAGCGGGGTGCTGCTGGCGGCGCCGCCGATCGACTTCCACGTCACCGACAGCTACTTCGTGGTGGCCCACCTGCACTACGTGCTGTTCGGGACGGTCGTCTTCGCCACCTTCGCGGGCTTCTACTTCTGGTGGCCGAAGCTCACCGGGAAGATGCTCGACGAGAAGCTGGGGAAGGCGCACTTCTGGATCCTGTTCACCGGGTTCCAGACCACCTTCCTGGTGATGCACTGGCTGGGCGCCCAGGGGATGCCGCGCCGCTACGCGAGCTACCTGGCGGTGGACGACTTCACGGCCCTGAACGTGTGCGCCTCGATCGGCTCGTTCCTGCTCGGGGTCTCCAACCTGCCGTTCTTCTACAACGTCTGGCGGACCACCAGGTACGGCGAGAAGGTCGCCGAGGACGACCCGTGGGGCTGGGGCCGGTCGCTGGAGTGGGCCACCTCCAGCCCGCCGCCGCCGCACAACTTCCACGCGCTGCCCCGGATCCGCTCCGAGTCGCCGGCCTTCGACCTGCACCACCCGGAGGTGTCCGCGGCGGAGTCGCCGACCGGTGACTCCGGTGTGCCGTACGGCCGTACCGGCGGACGGGGGAGCGGGCGGTGAAGGCGGAGGGGTGGCTGTTCGCGGTGATGACCGCGTTCTTCGCGGTGACCGGGCTGGTCTACGGCCTCTGGGCCCGGGAGCCGGCCGGCAAGGCGATCCTGACGGTGGCGTTCCTGATGTCCGGTATGGTCGCGCTGTTCTGGTTCGTCCAGTACCGGCGGTCGGGCGGCGGCCGGGCGCAGGACCGCGAGGAGGCCGAGATCGCGGAGGCCGCCGGGCCGGTGGGGTTCTTCCCGGCCCGCAGCGGCTACCCGGTCCTCGCGGCGGTCGGTGTGACGGTCTTCGCCCTGGGGCTGGTGTTCGCCCGCTGGCTGATCGTCGTCGGCGCCCTGGTGCTCGCGCTCGCCGTCGCCGGCTTCATCTTCCAGTACCGCGACCACGGCGCGGGCTGAGCCGGCGCAGCAGCCGCCGGAGCGGGCCGCCCGGGCCCGCCCCGGGCACCGGGACGGCCGGGGGAGCGGGGTGGGACGGGGCGGTGAGGACGGCCGCCATCCGCTCCGACTCCCGCGCGGTGGCGGGCAGTTCGACCCGGTCGCGGTGGAACCAGGAGCTCGCGGCGGCGCGCACCCGCTCGTGCCGCGGCGCCCCCTGCGGGGCGGTGACCGGCTCGGCCGCGGCGCGCGCCAGCAGCACGTACCGCTCGGCCTCGGGCAGCGGGCGGTGGTGGCCGGAGAAGCCGCCGTCGTGGGCCTGGTCGATCCGGCCGGTCTCGTCGCCGTCCAGCAGCCGGTCGCGGTCCCGGGCCTGGAGGGCCAGGCAGAGGCGCCGGGTGAGCAGGAAGACCACCGGCGGCAGCACGACCAGCGCCGTCCGCAGCACCACGGTGAGCGCGTTGACGTCGAGCCCGAAGGTGTACGCGATCACGTCGTTGCCGCCGGCGACCAGCAGCACCGCGTAGACGGTGATCCCGGCGGTGCCCAGCGCGGTGCGGGTGGGCCTGTTGCGCGGGCGGTCGCACAGGTGGTGCTCGCCGGTGCCGGGGTCGAGCCACCGTTCCACGAAGGGGTAGGCGTACAGCGCCGCGAACAGCAGGCCGGGCACCACCAGGGCGGGCAGCAGCACGTTCCAGGACAGGGTGTGCCCGAGCACCCTGGTCTCCGCGGCCGGCATCAGCCGCAGCGCCCCCTCGATGAAGCCGATGTACCAGTCGGGCTGCGCGCCCGTGCCGACCACGTCGGGGCGGTAGGAGCCGTACCGCCAGACCGGGTTGACCTCGGCGAGGAACGCCGAGAGCGCCATCACGCCGCCCACCGCGAACAGCAGGCCCGTCGTGCGGGTCAGGAACTGGGGGAAGAACGGCATCCCCACCACGTTGCGGTTGGTACGGCCGGGGGCGGCCCAGTGGGTGTGCTTCAGCACCACCACCAGCGTCAGGTGCGCCCCGACCAGGGCCAGCAGCAGGCCGGGGACCAGCAGGACGTGCACGGTGAACAGCCGGGGGATGACGTCGTGCCCGGGGAACTCGCCGCCGAAGGCGAACAGGGTGAGGTACGTGCCGACCAGCGGCACCGAGAGCAGCACGCCCTCGGCGATCCGCAGGCCGGTGCCGGAGAGGGTGTCGTCGGGCAGCGAGTAGCCGGAGAACCCCTCCAGCAGCGCGAGGTTGAACAGCGTCACCCCGATCACCCAGTTGAGCTCGCGCGGGCGGCGGAACGCCCCGGTGAAGAACACCCGCAGCAGGTGCGCGCCGATCGCCGAGGCGAACAACAGGGCTGACCAGTGGTGGATCTGACGGATCAGCAGTCCGCCCCGCACCTCGAAGCTGATCCGCAGGGTCGACGCGTACGCCTCGGACACCCGGACGCCGTCGAGCGGCAGGTAGGCGCCCTGGTAGACGACCTCGTTCATGCTCGGCCGGAAGAAGAAGGTCAGGTAGACGCCGGTCAGCAGCAGCACCACGAAGCTGTACAGCGCGAGTTCGCCGAGCAGGAACGACCAGTGGTCCGGGAAGACCTTGCGCAGCAGCTCCCGGCCCGCCTCCGTGACCGGAAGCCGCCCGTCCAGGCGGGCCGTGAGGCGCTCGCCGGCGGACGGCTGGTGCCCGTTCGAAGCCCTGGTTTCGTCCACGGCAGGAACCTAGTGGGCCGTACGGCGCGCGGGGCGGCCGAGCGCGGTCGGCGGCGGCAGAGCACTCCAACGGCGGAACGGGCGGCCGTTGCGGTGAGCCGCCCGGGACAGCAGCACGGCCGGCACGGTGCGACCGGGGAACGTCACCGACCGGAGGGACCTCGTGGAGATCGACCGGAGGGACCTCGTGGACCGCCCAGCGGGATAGCCCACGCGGACGCCCGCCGCAATGACGACCCCCGACAACCGCGGGCCGCAACTTCCGTGACGGCATGGCAAGGGCGGCGCCCGCCGGCGCGGATAGGCTCCGGACGACCGACACCTTGATCACGATCTCCGGATCGGAGAGGGCGCCACCGCGTGAGCATCCAGCAGATCACCCCCAAGCAGCGGGGCTACCTGATCGTCAACTCCCACCCGGCCGGCAGCGAGGCCACCGTCGACCGCCAGTGGCGGCGCATCGAGCCCGCGGCCGCGACCGGCCGGGCCCCGGTCGTCCTGGTCCTCGGCGCCAGCGCCGGGTACGGCCAGGCGATCCTGCTCGCCGGGCTGCGCCGCCACGGCGTCCGCGGGATCGGCGTCGCCTACGAGGGCGCCGCCACCGAGCGGCGCACCGCCACCGCCGGCTGGTACCGCACCGCCGCGACCTCCGCCCTGGCCGAGGGCAGCGGGGGAGACGTCACCTTCCTCAACGCCGACGCCTACGCCGACGCCACCCGCGCCGAGGTGCTCAAGCTGCTCGCCGAGCGGTACGGCCCGGTCGACCACCTCGTCTACTCGCTGGCCTCGCCCCGGCGCACCGACCCGGCCACCGGCGAGGTCCACCACTCGGTGATCAAGCCGATCGGCTCCCCGTACACCTCGCCGTCCCTGCTCTTCGACGACGGGGCCCCGCAGGTCGGCACCGTCGACCTCGCCCCGGCCGACGAGGCCGAGCGGGCGGCGACCGTCAAGGTGATGGGCGGCGAGGACTGGGGGCTGTGGGTGCGGGCGCTGGCCGAGGCGGACCTGCTCGCCCCCGGCTTCACCACCGTGGCCCTGTCCTACGTCGGTTCCGAGATCACCGCGCCGGTCTACCGGCAGGGCACGATCGGCGCCGCCAAGGAGCACCTGGAGGCCACCGCCCGGGAGCTGCAGACCGGGGTGCTCGCCGACCGCGGCCGGGCGTTCACCGTCGTCGCCGGCGCGGCCGTCACCCAGGCGTCCACCGCCATCCCCTCCATCGCCCTCTACACCTCGCTGCTGCGCAACGTCCTCGGCGAGGACGGCTGGCGCACGACCGACGACCAGGCCGTGGACCTGTGGGAGCAGCTGACCGGCGCGAAGGAGCCCGCCCTGGACGACCGGGGCCGCATCCGCCTGGACGGCTGGGAGCTCGACCCCGCCGTGCAGGACCGGGTGCGGGAGCTGTGGGCCGACCCGGCGGCCGCGCTGGCCGCCGACCCGGCCGGGGCCGCCTGGTTCTACAACCAGTTCCGGCAGCTGTACGGCTGGGACGTCCCCGACGTCGACTACACCGTCGGGGTGGAGACCTCGGTGCCCTGGCCGGGGCAGCGGTAGCGGTCCTGCCGTCGGCGGACCGGGGCCGTCACGGACCCGGGTCAGGGGGTGCCGGGTTCGTCGAGCAGCAGCTCCAGGAGGGGCAGCGCCGCCTCCAGGGCGCGGCACTGCTCGGGGCTGAGCCGGGCGCTGCGGCGGGCCAGCAGGGCGGTGCGCTCGCGGCGGATCCGGGCCAGCGTCTCCAGCCCGAGCGGGGTGGGGGCGAGCAGCTGGGAGCGTCCGTCCTGCGGGTCGGGGGTCTTGGCGACCAGCCCGTCGGCGACCAGCGGGGTGACCGTACGGACCATGGACGGCACCGCTACGCCCTCGCGTGCGGCGAGTTCGCCGAGCCGCAGCGGCCCGTGCTGCTCCACCCGGGCCAGGGCGGAGAGCTGGGCGGCGGTGAGGTCCTGGTCGCCGGAGGCGCGGACCAGCTGGCGGTTGAGCCGGCCGATCGCCAGCCGGAGCCGGACGACGGCCTCGGCGGACAGGCCGCCGCCGTCCGCGCTCACGGCCCGGGCTCCTTCGTCGGCGGGGCGGCGGGCCGCGCGGGGGCGGGCGCGGTGGTGGCCGGCCGCCCGGCCGTCGGCGCGGCACCGGAGGGTGAGGCACCGGACGGTACGGAGCCGGACGGTGCGGAGGCCGGACGCGCGGCGGCGGGCCGGGTCCGCTCGCGCACCAGCGAGGCGGCCGCGGCGACCAGCGACATCGCGATCGCCAGCCAGAACACCACCACCAGCCCGTCGTGGAAGGGCCCCGAGATCAGCTGGGGGAAGAACTCCCGACCGGTCAGCGTCCGGACGTTGTCCGCCGGCAGTTGCCCGAGCACCTGCGGGCCCAGCAGCTGCTGGATCGGGTTGTACCCGAGGAAGGCGGCGAACAGGGTGCCCACCGGCGGCAGCGAGGCGATGGCGTGCGCGTCGGCGGCGGGCACGCCCTGGGCGGTCAGTCCGGCGGTGAGCGTGTGCGGCAGCGAGCCCGCCAGGCCGGCCACCATCAGGGAGAAGAAGACGCCGATCGACAGCACCATGCCGGCGTTCTGGAAGGTGGCCCGCATGCCGGAGGCCGCGCCGCGGGCGGCGGCCGGCACGCTGGACATGATCAGCGAGGTGTTGGGGGCGGCGAACAGGCCGCCGCCCAGGCCGTTGACGAACACCAGCAGGGCGAACCACGGGTAGCCGAAGTCGGTGGGCAGCAGGAGCAGCCCGGCGAAGGACAGGGCCATCACCACCAGTCCGCCGGCGGCGAAGAGCCGGGCCCCGGCGCGGTCGGACAGGTAGCCGGCGACCGGTCCGGCGGCCAGGAAGCCGACGGTCAGCGGGACGAGGTAGATCCCGGCCCACAGGGGGGTGTCGGCGTAGTCGTAGCCGTGCAGCGGCAGCCAGATGCCCTGCAGCCAGATGATCAGCATGAACTGCAGCCCGCCGCGGGCGATCGAGCCCAGCAGGGTGGCCGCGTTGCCGCCCGCGAAGACCGGGTCGCGGAAGAGCGAGAGCGGGAACATCGGCTCGGCGGTGCGGGACTCGACCAGGCAGAAGACGGCGAGCAGGGCCACCCCGCCGAACAGTCCGGCCAGCACCCAGGGGTTGGTCCAGCCCATGGTGTGGCCGCCGTACGGCTGGATGCCGTAGGTGATCGCGGCGAGCAGGGCGGTCAGGCCGACGCCGAAGGTGATGTTGCCCCACCAGTCGATCCTGGCGGGCTTGCGTACCCCGGTCTCGCGCAGCGAGCGGTAGGCCCAGACCGTGCCGAGGATGCCGATCGGCACATTGACCCAGAAGATCGACCGCCAGTTCCACTCGGCCAGCAGCCCGCCCAGGACCAGGCCGATGAAGGACCCGGCGATGCCCGCGACGATGTTCACCCCCAGGGCCGTGCCGCGTTGGCGGGCCGGGAAGGCGTCGGTGATGATCGCCGCCGAGTTGGCCATCAGCATCGACCCGCCGACCGCCTGCACGACCCGCCAGCCGATCAGCCACAGGGCCCCGGGCCCGCCGTGCAGCGGGTCGAGGGAGAGTGCCACCGAGGTGAGGGTGAAGATCAGGAAGCCCGCGTTGTAGATCCGCACCCGGCCGTGGATGTCGCCCAGTCTGCCGAGGGTGACCACCAGCACGGCGGTGACCAGCATGTAGCCCATCAGCATCCACAGCAGGTAGCTGACGTTGCCGGGGCGGAGCGGGTCCAGGCCGATGCCGTTGAAGATCGCGGGCAGCGAGATCAGCACGATCGAGGCGTTGACGGTGGCGATCAGGGTGCCGAGCGTGGTGTTGGACAGCGCCACCCACTTGTACCGGGGGTGCTCCGGTGCCACACCGTGGCCGGCCGGGTGCGGCCGCCCCGTCCTGCCGCCGTCGGAGAGTCGTGTCGCCACCGCTGCCTCCTGCTGGCCGGCCGGCGGGTCGGCGTGGGGAATTCGATAGCTTCCGCCAACTAACGATAGTCCGGCGGATGTTCGACCGGTAGACCCGGCCGGGGCACGGGGAGCGCGGGAGCTGACCCGGGGCGGCGCGCCGCCCGTCCGCCCTCCGTCACCCCTCAGCCCTCGACGGACCGGGAGGGTCCCCGGCGGCCGCCCCGGTCCAGCAGTCGGACGGCGAGCGCGGCCAGCAGCGCGGCGGCCAGCGCGTACACGGGCAGCCAGAGCGTGGTCGTCGCGGACAGGCAGTCGGCGACGGCGTGCCGGGCCTGTTCCCCCTGGGCGGCGGCGAGCGCGGCGCCGTCCCGGGCGGCCAGGTCGCCGAGGGAGGCCTGGGCCTGCAGCCGGGTGTAGTCGCCCAGGAGAGGGCAGTCGCGGCGGGTGCCCGGCATCGGGAACAGCCAGGACCAGCGCTGCATCGCCGGGGCCAGGGCGAGGGCCACGCACAGTCCGATGACGAGCGTGTAGGCGGCCAGGCTTCGGGCGTAGCCGGCCCCGGTGTCGGTCGCGCGGCTCGGCGGGCGGGTGGAGGAGAGGACCACCGCGAGGAGGGTCAGTCCGAGGTAGGTGGAGAACCACTGCCAGGAGCCGGAGGAGAGCGAGAAGGCGAGGACGGCGGCCAGCGCGGTGCCCAGGACCCCGGCCCGTGAGGTCACCCCCGGGGCGGGGGCGGACCCCCGGGCGGCTCGGTGGCTGCGGTCGTCCATGCGTTCTCTCCCCTGGCCGGCGGCGGGCCACCAGTCTCCGGGCGGGGCCGTGTTGGGGCCTTCGCACCATGCCGGTCCGCCCGCCGCCTCGCCCGGTTGGCGGGCGGGGACGGCGGGCGGCACTGGCAGGGCTACGGCGGTGGGGCGGCTCAGGCCTGCTCGGACTGCTCGGGCGGCCACGGGCCGTGCGCCGCGACCTGGGCGCGCAGCCCGCGCAGCGCCCGGGCGGAGGCGATCCCGACCGCGCCGGTGACCAGGCCGTCCCGGACGCAGACGGCGGCGAAGCGGTGCTCCGCCAGGCTGCCGTCGACCACCTCGAACCGCTCGGCGCCGCCGGGCCGGCCGAACACCTGGACCCGCAGCCCGTACTGGTCGGTCCACAGGTACGGGACCGGCCGGTAGGCCTGCCGTTCGCCGTCCGGGCCGGCCAGCAGGTTCCGGGCCGCGTGCATGGCCTGCTCGGTGGCATTGGTGCGCTGTTCGAGGCGGTGGTGGCGGCCGGTGCGCGGGTCGGGCCAGGAGGCGGCGTCCCCGGCCGCCCAGACGCCGGGGCCGGCGGCGCAGTAGGCGTCGCAGACCACGCCGTCGTCCAGCGGGACGCCGCTGCCGGCCAGCCACTCGGTGGCCGGTTCGGAGCCGACGGCCATCAGCACGGCGTCGGCGGCCAGTTCGGAGCCGTCGGCGAGCCGGACGCCGACGGCCCGGCCGCGCCGTTCGAGCAGTCCGGTGGCCACGCCCCGGTGCAGCCGCACCCCGTGCTCGCGGTGCAGGCCGGCCAGCAGCGCGGCCGTCTCGCTGCCCAGGACGGCGGCCAGCGGCGTGGCGGTGGAGGTCAGCCAGGTCACCTCGGCGCCGAGCCCGACGGCGGTGGCCGCCGCCTCGGCGCCGAGCAGCCCGCCGCCGACCACCAACAGCCGTACGCCCGCGCGCAGTTCCTCGCGCAGGGCGAGGGCGTCGGCGAGGGTGCGCAGCACGTGCGCCCCGGGCCGGGGAGCGTCGGCGCCCGGGAGCCGGCGCGGTCGGACCCCGGTGGCCACGATGACGGCCTCACAGCGCACCCGTCCGCCGTCGGAGAGCCGGACGGTCCGCTCCCGGCGGTCCAGCCGCTCGGCCCGGACCCCGAGGCGCAGGTCGAGCCGGAGCTCCTCCAGCGCCTCGGGGCCGCGCAGGGCCAGGCGGTCGGGCTGCCACTCCCCGCCGAGCAGGTGCTTGGACAGCGGCGGCCGGTCGTACGGCGGTTCGGGCTCGGCCCCGATCAGGGTGAGGCGGCCGTCGTAGCCGGCCCGGCGCAGCGCCTCGGCGGCGTGCAGCCCGGCCGCGCCGGCGCCGACCACGGCCACGTCCCGCAGTGCGGTCACGCCTGGTCCAGGGTGATGGCCGAGGCCGGGCAGACCGCGGCGGCGTCCCGGACGGCCTGGTGGAGTTCGGCGGGCGGTCGGGCGTCGAGCAGGACGACGATGCCGTCCTCGTCGCGCTGGTCGAAGACGTCGGGGGCGGCGAGCACGCAGTGCCCGGCGCCGCAGCACTTCTCCTGGTCGATCCGGACGAGCATGGTCTTCCTTTCGGAACGGGCGCCCCGGCGGTGTGGACTCCGGTGCGGGGCAGGTGGGTTGGTGTGGTTCCGGGGGCTCCCGGGGGAGCCCGGGTCACCAGGCGATCGGCAGCTCGTGGACGCCGTAGATGAGCATCTCGCCGCGGAAGCGGACCTCCTCGAACGGTACGGTCAGGCGCAGTCCGGGCAGTCTGCGCAGGATGGTGGCCAGCGCGATCTGCAACTCCAGCCGGGCGAGCGGCTGTCCCAGGCACTGGTGGGCGCCGAAGCCGAAGGCCAGGTGGCGGCGGGCGTCGCGGGTCAGGTCGAGCTCGTCGCCGTCGGGGAACTCCCGCTCGTCCCGGTTGGCGGTGTTGACCATGCAGATGACGCCCTCGCCCGCCGCGATCCGCACGTCGCCCAGGTCGACGTCCTCGGTGGCGACCCGGGTCACGCCGGAGTGCACGATGGTCAGGTAGCGCAGCAGCTCCTCGACCGCGCCGGGCACGGACTCGGGGTGCTCGCGCAGGTGGGCGAGCTGGTCGGGGTTGCGCAGCAGGGCGAGCACGGAGAGCGCGGTCATGTTCGCCGTGGTCTCGTGTCCGGCGATCAGCAGCAGCCGGCCCATGTCGCCGATCTGCTGGGTGCTCAGCTCGCCGCGCTCCACCAGGCGGCTGAGGATGCCGTCGTCGGGGTGGGTGCGCTTGGTCTCGGTGAGCCCGATCAGGTAGTCGACCAGCTTGGCCTGGGCGTCGGCGACGTCCTCGGCGGCGGAGTCGCGGCGCAGCAGGACGCGGCTGCACTCCTGGAAGAAGTCGTGGTCCTGGTAGGGGACGCCGAGCAGCAGGCAGATGACCAGGGACGGCAGCGGCAGGGCGAACTCGTGGACGAGGTCGGCGCCGGAGCGTCCGTCGGTCATGCGGTCCAGCAGGTCGTCGGCGATCCGCTGGATCTCCGGGCGCAGCGCCTCGACCTTCTTGATCATGAACTCGCCGGTCAGCATCCGGCGGAAGTGGGTGTGCTCCGGGGCGTCCATCCGGATGATGGTCGGCCGCCCGGTGTTCAGCTGCCGGGCGCCCGCGCTGATGAACGGGTAGCCGGGCCGGGTGGAGTCGGAGCTGAACCGGGCGTCGGAGAGGACGGCCTTGACGTCCTCGTGGCGGGTGACCAGCCAGCTGGTGGAGCCGTCCCACAGGGTGACGCGGCTGACCGGCTCCTCCTGCCGGGCCTGCTCGTACGCGGGCGGCGGGGCGAACGGGCAGGTGCCGCGGGCGGCGGGGTGGGTGAAACGGGGGGTCTTCTCGGCGGTGGCCATCGGTGGATCCCCTTCCGGGAGTCGAGCCGTGGGCACCTAGTTACGTGCCCAAAGCAACTAACTGAAAGTCACGCTAACTCGCGTTCCGTGGTGGCGAAAGGGCGGATCGGGTGACGGCCGAAACTGTCCGAAACCCGGCGCCGGCTCCCCGTCCCGGCCGCCGCCCGGACCGGATCGCTACAGTTCCCCCATGTCGGACGAAGAAGACGCCGAAGACGACCGGACCACCGCCTGCCGGCCGCAGGGCCCGAACGGCCTGGACGGCCTGGAGGACGTCCTGGCCACCCTGGCCTACCTGCTGACACGGTCACAGGAGCACGAGCGCCGCACCGCCAAGGCCGGCATCACCGCCGCCCGCTCGGACGTCTACCTGCTGCGCGCGCTCGCCGAGCGCGCGGAGGCCAGCCGGGTGAGCGACCTGGCCGACCGCCTGATGGTCAAGCCCTCCCACGTCACCCGCCAGATCGACCGCCTCCAGGGCCAGCAGCTGGTGGAACGCAGCCAGGACGCGCAGGACCGGCGGGCCCGCCAGGTGGCCATCACCCCCGGCGGGCGGGAAGTGCTGGACCGCCTGAAACAGGCCAACATCATCGGCCTCGCCGACGCGCTGGACGGCATCCCCGAGGCGGACGTCGTCACCACCGCCACCGTGCTGCGCCACCTCATCGACCGGTACGTGCACCGGGTGCGCGCCACGGGAGCCGACGACGACCCGCTCCCGGACCGGACGGACGGCGCCGCCGGCGCACCGGCTCCGGCCACGGGGCCCAGAACGGCCGCGTACCAAGGCGGTTGAGCCGGGGGAGCGCCCGGGTACGTCCTCCGGCATGTCGGACGAGAAGAACCGCGCCGTGGCCGAGGCGATCCTCCCGCTGGTCGGCGGCGCCGCCAACATCCGCTCGGTCGCCCACTGCATGACCCGGCTGCGGCTGGGCCTGGCGGACCGCGCCCTGGTCGACACCGAGGCGCTCCGGGCGCTGCCGGAGGTCCTGGGCACGGTCGAGGACGACACCTACCAGATCGTGCTCGGGCCCGCCGCCGTCGCCGGGGTCACCGAGCGGCTGCGCCGGCTCCTGGAGCCCCCCGGCCCGGCGGCCTCCCCCACCGCCGAGGACCTCGCCGGGCGCGGCGAGCGCATCCGGGCCCAGGGCCGGGTGCGCAACGCCACCCCGGTGAAGCTGGCGCTGCGCCGGATCGCGAACATCTTCGTCCCGCTGATCCCCGCCCTGATCGGCTGCGGGATCGTCGCCGGCCTCTCCGGGGCGCTCGCCAACCTCGGCTGGGCACCGGCGCTGGTCACCGCCCTGGGCCCGGTCTCCTCCGGGTTCATGTCGCTGATCGCGGTCTTCGTCGGCTACAACACCGCGAAGGAGTTCGGCGGCACGCCCGTGCTCGGCGGCGCGGTGGCCAGCGTGATCGTCTACGCCGGGGTCGCCAAGGTGGAGGCCTTCGGCCACCACCTCACGCCCGGCCAGGGCGGCGTGGTCGGCGCACTCGGCGCCGCACTGCTGGCCGTCCACCTGGAGCGCTGGACCCGTCGCCTGGTGCCCGCAGCCCTGGACGTCCTGGTCACCCCCACCGTCACCGTCCTGCTCGGCGGGCTGGCCGCGCTGTTCGGCCTGATGTACCTCGCCGGGGAGGTCTCCACGGCCATCGGCCACGCCGCCACCTGGCTGCTCGCCCACGGCGGCCTGCTCGCCGGACTCGTGCTCGGCGGCCTCTTCCTGCCGCTGGTGATGCTCGGCCTGCACCAGGCGCTGATCCCGATCCACACCACCCTGATCCAGCAGCAGGGCTCCACCGTCCTGCTGCCGATCCTCGCCATGGCCGGCGCCGGACAGGTCGGCTGCGCGGTGGCGGTCTACCTGAGGCTGCGCCACAACGCCTCGATCCGGGCCACCATCAGGTCCGCGCTCCCGGCCGGCCTGCTCGGCGTCGGCGAGCCCCTGGTCTACGGCGTCACCCTGCCGCTGGGGCGCCCCTTCGTCACCGCCTGCGTCGGCGGCGCGGCCGGCGGCGCCTTCATCGGGGTGGCCGGACAGCTCGGCGACGCCGTCGGTTCCACCGCCATCGGCCCCTCCGGCTGGGCCCTCTTCCCGCTCCTGGCCGGCCCGCACGGGCTCCTCGCGAGCGCGGCCGTCTACGGCGGCGGGCTGCTGACCGGCTACCTCGCGGGCTTCCTCGCCACCTGGTTCTTCGGCTTCACCCGCGAGACCCTCGCCGAGTACAACGCCGTTGCCCCGGAGAAGTCGGGCAGCAGGACGTCGGCCTTCCGGTCGCCGTCGATGTCGCCCATGATCGGGTCACC
>NZ_JBSFJC010000108.1:0-28073 GCF_053597855.1 Kitasatospora sp. NPDC001225 | reverse complement strand
TTTTTATGGTAAGGGAGTTCTGTCGTTTGATTTTCTGATCGTTGGAAGGCCGCCAAGGCCGCAGGCCTGGCGGCATCCCACCCGAATTGATCCTTGGGGAGGCGCCGGGGCCGTGAGGCGGCAGCGGCTTCCCGTTCCCTTCGTCGGCGGGGATGCGGAAGAGCCCGCGCGCTCGGGTGGGTGAGCGGGCGGGCCCTTGCGGGGGTGCTGCGGTCAGCCGACGGAGGAGTAGGCGATGATGCCGCGGCGGAGGCCGTCGACGGCCTTGCGGGCGGTCTTGCGGAGTTCGACGTCCTCGCCGGCGGCGTCCTGGATCTGGCCCAGGACGTCGATCAGCTGCTTGGTCCAGCGGACGAAGTCGCCGGCCGGCATGTCGGCGTCGCGCAGGACCTGGTCGAGGTTGTGGCCGAGCGCCCAGCGGTAGGCGACCCAGGCGAAGCCCAGGTCGGGCTCGCGCTGGCCGACGCCCTCGGCGGTGTTGATCCGGTGCTGCTCCTCCAGGGCGTCCAGGTGGCCCCAGATCCGGACCATCTTGCCGAGCGCCTCCTTGGCCGCGCCCTCCGGCACCCGGGGGGCGCCGGCGTCGTCGGCCTGGCGGGCCTCGTACACCAGCGCCGAGGCGCAGGCGGCGAGTTCGGCGGCGGCCAGGCCGCTCCAGACGCCTTCGCGGATGCACTCGGAGGCGAGCAGGTCGAGTTCGCCGTAGAGCCGGCCGAGCCGCTTGCCGTCGTCGGTGACGGTGTCCCCGCTGAGGTAGCCGAGGTCGGTGAGCAGCCCGCAGACCCGGTCGAAGGTGCGGGCGATGGTGTGGGTGCGCGAGCGCATCCGGCGTTCCAGCAGTTCGGTGTCGCGGTGCAGCCGGTGGTAGCGCTCGGCCCAGCGGGCGTGGTCCTCGCGGTCGGAGCAGCCGTGGCAGGGGTGCTGGCGCAGTTCGGTGCGCAGCCGGGTGATCTCCGGGTCGTCGGCGGCGGCCGCGCGGCCGCGCCGGAACCGCTCGGGCTCCAGGTGGCCGGCCTTGGTGCGCAGCGCCGAGGCGAGGTCGCGCCGGGACTGCGGGCTGCGCGGGTTGAAGGACTTGGGGATGCGCAGCCGGTCGACGGCGACGACCGGGTGCGGGAAGTCGATCATGGCGAGCCGCTTGACCTGCCGCTCGGCGGTGAGCACCACCGGGCGCGGGCCGTCCTGGTAGTCGGGGTGGCGCGGGCCGCCCCGGCCGGAGCGGTTGACCGGCGGCAGGCCCGGGTCGAGGACCAGGGCGAGGCCGGCGAACTTGCCGGTGGGCACGTGGATGACGTCGCCCGGCTTGAGCTGCTCGATGGACTCGACGGCGGCCGCGCGGCGCTGGCTGCTGCCCTCGCGGGCCATCTCGTTCTCGCGGTCCTTGAGCTTGCGGCGCAGCTCCATGTACGCGTCGAAGTCGCCGAGGTGGCAGGTCATCGACTCGCGGTAGCCCTCCAGCCCCTCCTCGTTGCGCTGCACCTGGCGGGCGATGCCGACCACCGAGCGGTCCGCCTGGAACTGGGCGAAGGACGTCTCCAGCAGCTCGCGCGAGCGGTGCCGGCCGAACTGGGAGACCAGGTTGACGGCCATGTTGTACGAGGGCCGGAACGAGGACTTCAGCGGGTAGGTGCGGGTGCCGGCCAGGCCGGCCAGCGCCTCCGGGTCGAGGCCGCGCTGCCAGAGGACCACGGCGTGGCCCTCGATGTCGATGCCGCGCCGCCCGGCCCGGCCGGTGAGCTGGGTGTACTCGCCGGGGGTGATGTCGGCGTGGGTCTCGCCGTTCCACTTGACCAGCTTCTCCATGACCACCGAGCGGGCGGGCATGTTGATGCCGAGCGCCAGGGTCTCGGTCGCGAAGACGGCCTTGACCAGGCCCTTCACGAAGAGCTCCTCGACCACCTCCTTGAACCGGGGCAGCATCCCGGCGTGGTGGGCGGCGATGCCGCGCTCCAGCCCGTCCAGCCACTCGAAGTAGCCGAGGACGTGCAGGTCCTCGTCGGGGATGTCGGCGCAGCGCTCCTCGACGAACGCCCGGACGAGGGCGCGGTCGGAGTCCTTGTTGAGCCGCAGGCCGGAGCTGAGGCACTGCTGGACGGCGGCCTCGCAGCCGGCCCGGCTGAAGATGAAGGTGATCGCGGGCAGCAGGCCCTCGGCGTCGAGCCGGTCGATGACGTCCACCCGGCCCGGCGTCCAGACCCGGCCGGGACGGCCGTTGGGCATCGAGCGGCCCCGGCCGCGGCCGAAGCGGTCGCGCGGGTTGCGGTCGAGTTCGGAGCGGGCGAGCCGGACCAGTTCGGGGTTGACGGCCTTGCCGGGGTTCTTCAGGCTGTGCTTGGGGCGGCCGTCGCGGTCCGGGTCGGCGAACAGGTCGTACATCCGGTTGCCGGCCATCACGTGCTGCCACAGCGGCACGGGGCGGGTCTCGGAGACGATCACCTTGGTGCCGCCGCGCACGGTGTCCAGCCAGTCGCCGAACTCCTCGGCGTTGGAGACGGTCGCGGAGAGCGAGACGAGGGTGACCGACTCGGGGAGGTGGATGATGACCTCCTCCCAGACGGCGCCGCGGAAGCGGTCGGCGAGGTAGTGCACCTCGTCCATCACGACGTAGCCGAGGCCGTCGAGGGTGCTGGAGCCCGCGTAGAGCATGTTGCGCAGCACCTCGGTGGTCATCACCACCACGGGTGCGTCGCCGTTGACGGTGTTGTCGCCGGTGAGCAGGCCGACCTTGGCGGCGCCGTAGCGCTTGACCAGGTCGCCGTACTTCTGGTTGGAGAGCGCCTTGATCGGCGTGGTGTAGAAGCACTTGCGGCCCGCGGCCAGGGCCAGGTGCACGGCGAACTCGCCGACGATCGTCTTCCCGGAGCCGGTGGGGGCGGCGACGAGGACGCCGGAGCCGGCCTCCAGCGTCTCGCAGGCCTCCAGCTGGAAGTCGTCCAGCGGGAAGTCGTACAGCTGCTGGAAGCCGTACAGGGCGGTGGCCTGCTCCTGCGCCCGGCGACGGCTGGCCGCGTACGCCTCGGCGGGGCTGAGCTCCTGGTCGTCCTGGGGCTCTGGATCGGGGGTGTTCATCGCCGTCCGGGTGTGATTGGTGTGATCTCGCATCTCAGCGAGAGGTTACCCGGGTGGACTGACATCGATAGCACCGTTTTTCCGTGCGACGGATTCACTCCCTCGGCACACTCCCGGGATCAGTTCCCTCTCAGATCCATAGTTGCAAATGTCTTCAAGTGATCGGGACGGAGTCAGGCCCGATCGTCTCCGGTCATTCCTGGTGGAGGCCGGTGACGGCTCCCTACCGTCGTCGTCCGAGCCACCACGACACGGGAGGACCGCCACGATGGCGAACCTGGAGACGTCCCTCAAGGAGTCCATGGCGATCGAGGGCGCGATCGGCGTCGCCCTGGTCGACTGCGGCAGCGGCATGGCCCTCGGCACCCTGGGGGACGGCGCCGAGCTGGACCTGAACGTCGCCGCGGCGGGCAACACCGACGTGGTCCGCGCCAAGATGCGCACGATGGAGATGCTCAACCTGCACGACGTCGAGATCGAGGACATCCTGACCACGCTGACCCACCAGTACCACCTGATCCGGCCGCTCACGGCGCCCGGCGCACGCGGACTCTTCCTCTTCCTCGCGCTCCACCGCAGCCGCTCCAACCTTGCGATGGCCCGCCACCGGCTCACCCAGATCGCACTCGCGCTGGAGGTCTGACCCCGGGCCGACCCAGGAAAGCCCGGACGGACCGGCCCAGGCAGGCCCGGACCGACCCGGGGAAGCCCGGGAAAGACCGGACCGGCCCGGGGAGGACCGCCGCGCCTAGCCCTTCAGCAGCTCCGCCAGCCCGTCCGCCAGCCGCTCGTACTCCTCCGGCCGGTTGTACAGCTGCGCGCTGACCCGCAGCACCCCGCCGCCGGCCCAGGGGCGGACGGCGATCCGGGTGCCGAACCGGTGCCACACCTCGGCCATCAGCGCCTTCACCTGCAGCTCGGTCTCGCCGTACCCGGCCGGCAGCCGGACGGTGCGCATCCACACCCCGGGCGTCGCGGGCAGCGGCGCCAGGCCGGCCCGCTCGGTCAGCGCATGGCGGCCGTACGCGGCGAGGGCGGTGTTGTGGGCGGCCACCGCCGGGTGGCCGAGGCCGCGCAGCAGCTCGAAGCCGGCCGGGGCGGCCAGCCAGGGCGTGTAGTCGCAGGTGCCGCGCCACTCGACGTTGCCCGGGAAGCCCTTGTCGTGCTCCCAGGACAGTGCCAGCGGGCGCACCCGGCCGGTCCACTCGGGGCGGACGGCGAGCACCCCGGTGGCGCGCGGGGCGAAGGCCCACTTGTGCAGGTTGCCGAACCAGAAGTCGGCGTTCGGGTCGATCGGGGCGGGCAGCATGCCGGGGGCGTGGGCGCCGTCCACCACGGTGGTCACGCCGCGGGCGCGCAGGTCGGCGAGCAGGGCCGGGCCGGCGACCAGGCGGGCGGTGGGCGAGGTCAGCTGGTCCAGGACGGCGACGGTGGTGCGGCCGTCCACGGCGGCGAGCACCGCCTCCCGGACGGCCTGCTCGTCGGGGGCGTCCAGCGGGACGGGGGCCACCACGAGTTCGGCGCCGGTCTCGGCGGCCTTGCGGGCGGCGGCCTGGGTCACCGCGCCGTAGCCGTGGTCGGTGACCAGGATCCGGTCGCCGGGCGCGAACGGGATGCTGTCCAGGGCGATCGCGACCGCCTCGGTGACGTTGGAGACGAGCGCGAGCCGGTCCGGGTCGGTGTCGAGTTCGGCGGCGATCAGGGCGCGGGCGGCGGCGATCCGGGCCGGGAGGTCGGCGAAGAAGCCGTCCGGGTCCTGCTCGTGCTCGGTGCGCAGCCGGTCCTGCGCCCGCTGGACGGGGACGGGTACGGCGCCGAAGGAGCCGTGGTTCAGGTGCGCGGTCCGCGGCGACACGCTGAACAGCCCGTCGGCGGCGGGCAGTGGCGCCGGGGGTTCGACGGTCCGCAGGTCCTCGATCACGGTTTCCTCCGCTCACTGGCGCACACTGGTGTGTGACATTTCACATGACAGACTACTGGTCGGGACACGCACCGCGCGACCACCATCGGGCCGTGACCATCACCGACGCCTTCCTTGCCCTCAGCGCCCGTACCGGTCGGTTCACCTTCGGCGCGCCGCGTGCGTACACCTTCGCCGAGGACGGTACCCGGCTGCTGCTCCTCCGCTCCAGCGGTCCGGAGGATCCGGTCGACCGCCTCCACCTGCTCGACACCGCCACCGGCGAGGAGCGGCTGGTCGCCGACCCGGCCGCGCTGCTGCCCGGCCGCACCGGCCGGCGCGACGACCTGCCCGTGGTCGAGCGCCGGCTGCGCGAGCGCAGCCGGCTGGTCGCCGCCGGGATCGGCACGTACGCCGCCACCGCCGACCTCGCCACCGCCGTCTTCACCCTGGACGGTCGGCTGTTCCGCACCGACACCACCGCCGGCACCAGCGACGAACTCCCGGTCGCCGGGCCCGCGTTCGACCCCCGGCCGGACGCCACCGGACAGCGCGTCGCCTACGTCGCCGAGGACGCCCTGTACGTCACCCCCGGCCTCGAACCGCTCTCCCCCGCCGACGGCGCCCGCTGGGGCGTCGCCGAGTTCGCCGCCGCCGAGGAGCTCGGCCGCCACCGGGGCCACTGGTGGCGCCCGGACGGCGGCGCGCTGCTGGCCGCCCGGGTCGACGAATCCGCCGTCCCCCGGCGGTACTTCGCCGACCCGGCGCACCCCGGCGAGGCCCCCGAGGACTTCGCCTACCCGCAGGCCGGCGGCCCCAACGCGGACGTCCAGCTCTGGGTGCTCGGCCTCGACGGCACCCGGGTCCGACTGCGCTGGGACACCGAGGAGTTCCCGTACCTCTGCGCCGCCTCCTGGGCCTCCACCGAGGAGGTGCTGCTCACCGTCGCCGACCGCCTGCAGCAGAACGTGCTGCTGCTGAGCGCCGACCCGGCCACCGGTGACACCGCCGAACTCTCCCGCACCACCGACGAGTTCTGGGTGGACGACCTGCCCGGCACCCCCGCCCGGCTGGCCGACGGCCGGCTGCTCACCGTCCACGACACCCCGCAGGCCCGCGGCCTCGCGCTCGACGGCAAGCCGCTGGACACCACCGGCCTGCAGATCCGCCGGGTCGTCGGCCGACTGCACGGCCGGCTGCTCTGCGAGACCGGCGAGGGCGACCCGTTCGACCAGTACGTCCACCTGGTCGACCCGGACGGCGGCGCACCCGAGCCGCTCGCCTCCGGCCCCGGCCTGCACTCGGCGCTCGCCGCCGCCGACACCCTGCTGCTCACCTCGGCCACCGCCGACGGCGTCCGGCGCGTCATCAGCCGCGACGGCCACGAGCTGGCGCTCACCGACCTCGGCGAGCCGCTGCCCCACCGGGTGGAGCCGCAGCTCGCCCGGGTCACCGAACGCGCCCTGCCCAGCGCCGTGGTGTACCCGCGCGGCCACGTCCCCGGCACCCGGCTGCCCGTCCTGCTGGACGTCTACGGCGGGCCCGGCTACCAGGCGGTGGCCGCCGAGCCGCGCCGCTGGCAGCTCAAGCAGTGGTGGGCCGA
This sequence comes from Kitasatospora sp. NPDC001225, assembly GCF_053597855.1. Classification (NCBI taxonomy): domain Bacteria; kingdom Bacillati; phylum Actinomycetota; class Actinomycetes; order Kitasatosporales; family Streptomycetaceae; genus Kitasatospora; species Kitasatospora sp. NPDC001225. Next base: position 21,501 of record NZ_JBSFJC010000108.1, on the reverse strand, counting down.
CCAGGGCTTCGCGGTGGTCACCGTCGACAACGGCGGCACCCCGTTCGTCTCCCCGGACTTCTCCCGCACCATCTTCCGGCGGATGTCCCAGGTGGCGCTGGACGACCAGGTCGACGCGCTGCACGCGCTCGCCGAGCGGCACCCGGACCTCGACCTCGGCCGGGTCGGCGTGCGCGGCTGGTCGTACGGCGGCTACTTCGCGGCGCTCGCCGTGCTGCGCCGACCGGACGTCTTCCACGCCGCCTGCGCGGGCGCCCCGCCCACCGACTTCCGGCTCTACGACACCGCGTACACCGAGCGCTACCTCGGCCTGCCGCAGGAGAACCCGGAGGGCTACGCCGACGACTGCCTGCTCCCCGACGCGCCCGGCCTGAGCAGGCCGCTGCTGCTGATCCACGGGCTGGCCGACGACAACGTCCACCCCTCGCACACCCTGCTGCTCTCCCAGGCGCTCACCCGGGCCGGCCGCCCGCACAACGTGCTGCCGCTGCCCGGCGCCACCCACATGACCCCGGGCGGGCTGCTGGAGCAGCTGGCCCAGGCCGAACTCGCCTTCCTGCGAGCTTCCTTGGGCTGATCCGCAGCAGCGCCCGGGCCGGATCGCGGCACTCCGCGCGACCTCCGCCCGGTCCGGGCGGGCCGCCGGGTGACGGCCCGGCAGTCGAAGGGCGTCGCACCCCCGGGTGCGGCGCCCTTCCGCTTGCCGCACACCTCTTTCACGTAACCCGTGACATGTGAAATATTACCTGCGCTTCACCTACCGATGACCGAGGCACCCCCATCCCCCGGAAAGGACCGGTCAGTTGCGCAGACTGTCCGCGGCCCTCGCCGCCGCACTCACCACGAGTGCGATAGCGGCCACCCTGCTGGGCACCCCCGCCCAGGCCGCACCCCCGACCCCCACCGCCCTCGCCGCCGCGTCCGCCGACGCCCAACAGGGCGCCGAGGCCCCGCCGGCCCCGCTCGCGCCCCAGGAGCGCGAGCGCCAGGCGCTGCGCGGCAAGGCCCTGGAGCAGCTCAACAAGGGCACCGTCGCCAAGGCCGCCGGCAAGCGGGCCCCGGCGAAGGTGAAGGTCGGCAACGACTACGTCCAGCTCGCGCACCAGCGCACGGACAAGGTCTTCGTGATCCTCGCCCAGTTCGGCGACCAGGTCGACAACACCACCCAGTGGAACGGCCAGCCCCGCTACGGCGGCACCCCCGGCCCGGCCCACAACCAGATCCCCAAGCCGGGCAAGGACGACAACCACACCCTGTGGTCGCAGGACTTCGACCGCGGCTACTACCAGAAGATGTTCTTCGACGACACGCCCGGCGCGGTGTCGATGCGCAACTACTACCGCACCCAGTCCTCCGGCCGGTACGACGTCGAAGGCACCGTCAGCGACTGGGTCACCGTCCCGTACAACGAGGCCCGCTACGGCAGCAACAAGGGCCCGCAGGGCTCCGGCGCCTGGACCCAGGGCCAGGAGTTCATCCGGGACGCCGTGAAGGCCTGGTACGACGGCGAGGTCGCCAAGGGCCGCTCCGCCGCCGACATCAAGGCGCAGCTCGCCCAGTACGACGTCTACGACCGCTACGACCACGACAAGAACGGCGAGTTCGCCCAGCCGGACGGCTACCTGGACAACGTCGTCGTGGTGCACGCGGGCGTGGACGAGACCTGGGGCGGCGGCGCCCAGGGCGCCGACGCGCTGTGGGCGCACCGCAGTTGGACCTTCCCGGACGCGACCGGGCAGACCGGCCCGGAGGGCAACAAGATCGGCGGCGCCCCCGTCGGCGACACCGGCCTGTACGTCTACGACTACGTCCAGGCGGGCGAGAACAGCGGCGTCGGCCTGTTCGCCCACGAGTTCGGCCACAACCTCGGCCTGCCCGACCTGTACCCCACCAACGGCGGTGACAACAGCGTCAACTTCTGGTCGCTGATGTCCTCCGGCTCCTACCTGGGCAAGGGTCCGAACACCACCGGCGGCTACCCCGGCGACCTCGACGCCTGGAGCAAGCTGCAGTTCGGCTGGCTCGACTACGACGAGGCGCAGGCCGCCACCCGCTCCACCCACGCGCTCGGGGTGAGCAGCTACAACACCGACCAGGCCCAGGCCGTCCTGGTCCACCTGCCGGACGGCACCACCCGCACCGACCTCGCCGACCCCTACGAGGGCGGCCGGCAGTGGTGGAGCGACACCGGCGACAACCTCGACAACTCCCTGGCCCGGGACGTCGACCTGCGCGCCGCCGCCGGCCCGGCCGCCCTGGACGCGGCGGTCTGGTACGACACCGAGCAGGACTACGACTTCCTGACCGTCGAGGCCTCCACCGACCAGGGCAAGCACTGGACCTCCCTCGGCGGCACCGTGGACGGCGCCCCGATCGGCAACACCAGCGCCAACACCCCCGGGCTGAGCGGCAGTTCCGGCAGCTACAAGCAGCTGCACATCCCGCTGGACGGCTACCTCGGCCAGCAGGTCCGGCTGCGCTTCCACGTCACCTCGGACGGCAACACCCACGGCCGGGGCGTGCTGGTGGACGCCGTCAAGGCCACCGCCGGCGCCGCCGTGCTGTTCGCCGACGGCGCCGAGAACGGCGCGAACGGCTGGACGGCCGGCGGCTTCACGGTCATCGACGGCCGCACCGCCGTCAAGCAGCACCCGCGCGCGTACCTCGCCGAGAACCGCCGCTACACCGGCTACGGCGAGTTCCTGAAGACCGGCCCGTACAACTTCGGCTACAGCGGCGTCGCGGGCAAGGCCAACGTGGTGGACAACTACCCGTACCAGGAGGGCGTCCTGATCTGGCTGTGGGACACCTCGTACGGTGACAACAACACCAAGGACCACCCCGGCGGCGGGCTGATCCTGCCGATCGACGCCCGTCCGGCGCCGATCCGCTTCGCCGACGGGACGCTGGTCAACGGGCGGGCGCAGACCTACGACGCGACCTTCTCGCTCAAGCCGACCACGGCGTTCACCCTGCACAAGGGCGGCGTCGCGGTGCGCGTCCCGTCGAAGCCGGCCGTCCCGGTCTTCAACGACCGCACCGGGGTGTACGGCGACCCGGCCACGCCGCAGCTGACGGTGAAGGTGCCGGACACCAACACGAAGATCGAGGTCGTCCGGGAGTCCCAGGGCGGCAGGATCACCACCGTCCGGGTGGGCCCGGCCTCCTGACCGGTACGTGAAGGGCCCCGGATCCCCCCGACGAAAAGGGATCCGGGGCCTGCTCGTGCGCCCGGGCCTGCTGGGTACCCGAGGCCGGCCGGGTACCCGGGGTCAGCGCCCCAGGCTGCGCGCGGTGCGCGCGGCGGTGACCACCCCCAGGACGGTGATCGCGGCGATCCCGAAGGTCATGTACCGGGCCGAGTCGACCGGGCTGTCCCCGCCCAGGTTGACCAGGGTGCCGGCCAGCGCCGAGGTCACCGAGAAGGCGATCAGCTGGGTGGTGTTGATCGCCGCGGCCGCCTTGCCGCCCTCGGCCGGGTCGCTGCTGCTGCGCATCGCCGCCACGCTCAGGTGCGGGAAGGCCAGGCCTATCCCGGTGCCGGCGGCGAACAGCGCCACCGCCCAGAGCAGCACCCGGAGCCCGGAGGCGTGCCCGGTCTGCGACAGCCCGTACACCAGCAGGCCGCCGACCAGCACCAGCGGGGCGACCCGGATCGCCAGGGCCCGGCCGCGGGCCGACTCGATGCCGACGCTGAACAGCTGGGCGGCGGTCCAGCCGGCCGAGGTGGCGGCGCCGAGGAAGCCGGCCACCAGCGGGCCGAGGCCGCCCAGCTGCTGGCCGAACAGCGGGATGAAGTTCTCCGTCACCACGCCCGCGCAGAGCACCGCGACGGTCAGGTAGAGCCACTTCAGGGGGTTGCCGGGCCGGTAGGTCTGCCGCGGCAGCACCGTCGCCGCCGAGCGCCGCTCGACCGCCGCGAAGCCCACCAGCAGCGCCAGTCCGGCGAGCAGGCAGAGCGCCGTCGGCCAGCCGGACGGCACGGTCGAGCTGACGCTGAAGACGGCCGCCGCCAGGGTGAGCAGCAGCAGCGAGGGCAGCGGCACCGGGCCGCCGCCCCGACCCGCGCCGGAGCGCCCGGGCAGCACCCGGCGGGCCAGCACCGCCAGCACCAGCGCGGCGGCCAGCAGCAGGACGTACGCCCCGCGCCACGCGCCGAGCTGGGCGAAGAGCCCGCCCAGCGACGGCCCGACCAGGGTGCCGACGCCCCACATCGCGGAGACCAGTCCGGCCGCGCGGGTCCACAGCCGCTCCGGCAGGGCGCTACGGATCACCGCGTAGCCGAGCCCGGCCACCAGCCCGCCGCCGAGGCCCTGCACCACCCGGCCGAGGATCAGCGCCGCCATCGACGGGCTGAGCGCGTTGACCACGGCGCCGGCGCCGAAGACCAGGAAGCCCAGGACGTAGGCCCGGGCGGCGCCGAGGCGCTCCAGCAGCCGGCTGACCAGCATCGAGGCGATCACGGCGGCCATCAGGAAGCCGGTGGCCACCCACGCGTAGTACCGCTCGCCGCCGATGTCGGCGACGATCGAGGGCATCAGCGCGGCGGTGAAGTAGAGGTTCATCGCGTACAGCGCGACGCCGCCGGCCAGGATCGAGGCGGGGGCGGCGTACCGGCGGGAGAAGAGTTCGCGCCACCCGGCGGCGGCCCCGGAGGACTGCGACTCCGGTGCGTAACTGCCCTGCTCAGCAGGGGCGGTGTCGGTCACTACGGCAGATGATTCGGTCACGTCCGGTACGCTAGGACTTCAAGGGAACTTGAAGTCAAGGAAGCCGAAGGAACCGAGGAGTCGCCATGACCACCGCGCCGGTCGACCTGCTGAGCGTCGGGGAGGTGGCCCGGCGGGCCGGGATCGCCACCTCGGCGGTGCGCTTCTACGAGGACCAGGGGCTGATCTCCTCCGAGCGCACGGCCGGCAACCAGCGGCGCTACCGGCGGCACGTGCTGCGCCGGATCTCGCTCATCCTGGTCGCCAAGCGGCTCGGCATCCCGCTCTCCGAGGTCGCCGAGGTCTTCACCGGCCTGCCCGAGGACCGGATGCCCGGCAAGCACGACTGGGAGCGCATCTCCCGGCGCTGGGCCGAGCAGCTGCGCGCCCGCCGGGCCGAGCTGGAGCGGCTGGAGGACGAGCTGACCGGCTGCATCGGCTGCGGCTGCGTGTCGCTGCGCCGCTGCCGGGTGCTCAACCCGGGGGACGAGCTGGCCGCCGAGGGGCCGGGCCCCCGCCGGCTGCTGCCGGAGGAGGGCCTGCTGCCCGTCGAGGAGTGAGACGCCGTCGATGAGTGAGGCGCCGCCGACGCGTGGGACGCCGTCGACGAGTAGGCGGGGAAGGGGTTGGAACCCGGCCGGACGCGGCCCTCGCAGGGTTCCCCGCCGCGTCCGACCGGGGGCTTGTGCGGCTCAGACCTCCGGGAAGTGGCAGGCCGCCTGCCGCTCGCCGGGCCCGGCGATCCGCAGCAGCGGCCGCTCGGTCCGGCACAGGTCCTGGGCCTTCGGGCAGCGCGGGTGGAAGGTGCAGCCGGGCGGCGGGTCGGCCGGGCTCGGCGGGTCGCCGAGCAGCACGATCCGCTCCCGGGTGCGCTCCGCCTCCGGGTCGGGCAGCGGGACGGCGGACAGCAGCGCCCTGGTGTACGGGTGCGCGGGGCTGCCGTACACCTCGGCCTTGTCGCCGATCTCCACGATCCGGCCCAGGTACATCACCGCGACCCGGTCGCAGACCCGCTTGACCACCGAGAGGTCGTGCGCGATGAACACGTACGCCAGCCCGAGCTCCTGCTGGAGCCGCTCCATCAGGTTGACCACCTGGGCCTGGATGGAGACGTCCAGCGCGGAGACCGGCTCGTCGGCGATCACCAGCCGCGGCGAGGTGGCCAGCGAGCGGGCGATGCCGATGCGCTGGGCCTGGCCGCCGGAGAACTCGTGCGGGTAGCGGTCCAGGTGCTCGGGGATCAGCCCGACCAGCTCCATCAGCTCGGCGGCCCGCTTGCGCGCGGCCGCCGCGCTCTCGCCCTGGACGAGCAGCGGCTCGGAGATGATCCGGGCCACCGTCTGCCGGGGGTTGAGCGAGGAGTACGGGTCCTGGAAGACCATCTGGAGGTCGCGCCGGTGCGGCCGCAGCCGGGCCTGGGAGAGCCCGCCGATCTCGGTGCCGTCGAAGGTGACGGTGCCCGAGGTCGGGTCGAGCAGCCGGACGATCATCCGCCCGGTGGTGGACTTGCCGCAGCCGGACTCGCCGACCAGGCCGAGCGTCTCGCCCGCGCCGACGTCGAAGCTCACCCCGTCCACCGCCCGGACCGGCGCACCGGGGCGCCCGGTGCGGCTCCGCCGGCCGGGGAAGGTCTTCACCAGGTCCCGTACGGACAGCAGCGGTCCGGCCGCGTCCTTCGTCGACGGTGTGGTCATCACAGCACCCCTTCCGGCACCAGCGGCAGGTGGCAGGCGGCCTGGTGGCCGGGGGCGAGCCGGTCGAGCACGGGGCGCTCGGCCAGGCAGCGGGAGTGCTCCTCGGCGGACGCCGCGGTGGTGCGGGCGCAGCGCGGGGCGAAGGAGCAGCCGGGGGCGGGGGCGATCAGCGACGGCGGGCTGCCGGGGATGGCGCGCAGCGGGGCGTCGTCGGTGTCGTCCAGGCGCGGCAGCGAGTCCAGCAGGCCGCGCGTGTACGGGTGCGCGGGCTGCGCGAACAGCCGGTCCACCGGGGCCTGTTCGGCGGCCCGGCCGCCGTACATGACCAGCACCTCGTGGGCGACCCGGGCGACCACGCCGAGGTCGTGGGTGATCATCACGACGCCGAGGCCGCGCTCCTGCTGGATCCGGGCGATCAGGTCGAGGATCTGCGCCTGGACGGTGACGTCGAGCGCCGTGGTGGGCTCGTCGGCGATCAGCAGCTCGGGCTCGCAGGCGAGCGCCATGGCGATCATGACGCGCTGGCGCATGCCGCCGGAGAACTGGTGCGGGTACTCGTCGACCCGGCGGGCCGGCTCCGGGATGCCGACCTCGGCCAGCATCTCCACCGCCTTGGCCCGCCCGGCCTTGCGGTTGGCCTTGAAGTGCACCCGGTAGTGCTCGGCGATCTGCTCCCCGACGGTGTAGAAGGGGTGCAGGCTGGACAGCGGGTCCTGGAAGATCATCGCGATCCGGCGGCCCCGGACGGTGCCCAGCTCCCGCTCCCCGAGCCCGTTCAGCTCCTGCCCGTTCAGCCGGATCGAGCCGGTGACGGCGGCGCCGCGGTGCAGGCCCATGACGGCGAGCGAGGTGACGGACTTCCCGCTGCCCGACTCGCCGACCAGCCCGAGGGTGCGACCGGCCTCGACGGCGAAGGAGATCCCGTCCACCGCGCGGACGGTGCCGCGCGGGGTGTCGAAGGCGACCTTGAGGTCCTCGACCTCCAACAGCCTGGTCATCAGTACCTCACTCTCGGGTCGACGAACGCGTAGAGCAGGTCGACCAGCAGGTTCGCCGCGACGATGAAGAAGGCCGCGAGCAGGGTGACGCCGAGGATCACGGGCTGGTCGGAACGGGCCAGCCCGTCGTAGAACAGCCGGCCGACGCCGGGCAGACCGAAGATCGACTCGGTGATGACCGCGCCGGCCAGCAGGCCGCCGAGGTCCATGCCGAAGATGGTCAGGATCGGCGTCATCCCGGAGCGCAGCCCGTGCTTGACGGTGACCGTCCGCGGCGGCAGGCCCTTGGCCCGGGCGGTGCGGATGTACGGCTCGGCCATCGCCTCGATCATCGAGTTGCGGCTCTGCCGGGCGTACATGGCCGCGTACAGCAGGGCCAGCGCGATCCACGGCAGCAGCAGGTTGGAGCCCCATTCGAAGGGGTTCTCGGTGAACTTGTGGTACGAGGGGTAGGGCAGCACGCCGGCCGTCCTGACCAGGCCCCAGATCAGCATGATCGAGGTGAAGTAGACCGGCAGCGAGGCGGTGCCGACGGACAGCACCATCAGGGTCTTGTCGATCGGCCTGCCCTTGCGCAGCGCCGAGGTGACGCCCGCGCCGAGGCCGAGGACCAGCCAGAGCACGGCCGCGCCGAGGGCCAGCGAGATGGAGACCGGCAGCCGGTCGGTGAGCAGGTCCCAGACCGGCAGCCCGTACTCGTAGGAGTAGCCGAGGCAGGGGAAGCCGCAGTGCACCGCGCTGGGGCCGGAGCCGTAGTCGCGGCCGGCGAAGATGCCGCCGAGGTAGGCGAGGAACTGGTCCCAGACCGGCTTGTCCAGGCCCATCGCCGACTTGACGTCGGCGAGCCGCTCGGGGCTGCAGGTCTTGCCGCAGGCGGCCGCTGCCGGGTCGTTGGGCAGCAGGTAGAAGATGGTGAAGGTGATGGCGCAGATGGCGAGCAGGATGCCCGCCACGCCGAGCAGCCGGCGGCCGAGGTAGAGGATCACGACCGGCCTCCCCGGGGGTCGAGGATGTCGCGCAGCGCGTCGCCGAGCAGGGTGAAGGCGAGCACGGCGACGAACAGGAAGGCGGTCGGGATCAGGAAGTAGGTCGGGTCGGTCTCGTAGTGCACGATGCTCTCGGCGATCATCTGGCCCCAGGACGCGGTCGGCGGGCGGACGCCCACGCCGAGGTAGCTGAGCGCGGCCTCGGTGGCGATCATGCCGGGGACGAGCAGGGTGGTGTAGGCGATGATCGGGCCGGAGACGTTCGGCAGGATCTCGCGGGTGAGGATGCGCCAGGAGCGCGCCCCGCCGACCTTGGCGGCCTCGACGTACTCGCGGTGCTTGAGCGAGAGGGTCTGGCCGCGCACCACCCGGGCGATGCCGGGCCAGGTGAACAGCCCGATCACCAGGGTGATCAGCAGGATCCGGTTGACGTCCTTGGCCACCGACATCATCGCGATCATGAAGATCAGCGAGGGGAAGGACATCGTGAGGTCCATCAGCCGGGACAGCAGGGTGTCGACGCGCCCGCCGAAGTAGCCCGCCGCGATGCCGGCCAGGGTGCCGGCGATCACGACCACGGCGGTCGCGGTGAACGCGATCAGCAGGGACACCTGACCGCCGTGCAGCACCCGGGCGAACAGGTCGCGGCCGCTGCCCGGCTCGACGCCCAGCCAGTGCCGGGCGCTGATGCCGCCGAAGTCGCCCCGGGGCACGCCGCCCAGGTACGGGTCGACGGCGCGCTTGTCGAACTCCTCCGGGGTCCAGCCGCCGAGGGCGCTGAGCGGTCCGGCCAGCGCGGTGATCAGGATCAGCACGCCGACGGTGATCAGCCCGAACCGGGCCGAGCCCTTGGCCCACAGCTGGTCCCAGACCAGCCGCCAGGGCCCGCGCCCGGCACTCTTCTTGGCGCCCCCCGCCGTGGCGTCGGCCACGGCGGCGGGCTCAGTGGTGGTACTCATCGCTGCCGGCCCCTCACTTGCCCTTGGCGGGGTCCTTGAGACCGATGGCACCCAGGTCGAGCATCCCGGCGTAGCCCTGGTTGCCGAAGGCGCCGGCCACGTTGGTGCCGACCAGCAGGGGGCGGCGCTGCCAGATCAGCGGGACGGCCGGGGCCTTCTTCGCCAGGTCCTGGTCCAGCTGCTGCCAGGCCTTGTTGGCCTCGTTGACGTCCGTCATGGCCGCGATCTGGTCCATCCGGTCCATCGTGGCCTGGTCCTTGAACTGGCTCAGGTTGCCCTGGTTGCCCTTCTCCTTGATGGTGCGGCCGTCGAACTGGAACGGCAGGAAGGTCGCACCGGAGGGGTAGTCGGGGCACCAGCCGCTGATGGTCAGGTCGGGGGCGTTCTTGATGTCGCCGACGGTGTCCTGGAAGGCGGACGGGTCGGTGGTGTTGATGGTGACCTGGACGCCGGCCTTGGACAGCGACTGCTGGATCGCCTCGGCACGGCTCTTGTCGCCGAGCGAGACGGTGAGCGAGACCTTGAGGTCGCTCTTGCCCGCCTCCTGGAGCAGCTTCTTGGCCTTCTCCGGGTCACCGGCCGCCGGGACCTTCAGCGGGTCGGACTTGACGCCGCCGGTCAGCGAGGGCGGCAGGTAGGAGGTCGCCACGTCGGCCATCGCCGGGCCGCCGAAGGCCGTCACCTGCCCCTCGCGGTCGACCGCCCACATCATCGCCTCGCGCACCTTCGGGTCGTCGAAGGGGGCCTTGGAGGTGTTCATGTACAGCATGTCGGTACAACCGGTGACCTCGGCGGCCATGCGGGACTTGACGTCGGGCTTGGGCAGCACCTTGGCGACGGTCTCGTGCGCCATCCACGGCATGTTGATCGCGTTGGCGTCGGCGCCGTCGCTGGCGATGATCCGGTCGTCGGCCTGGCCGCCCTTGATGCCCTCGGTGACCACGACCTTGTCCGGGTAGGCCTTGCGGACGGTGTCGGTGGCCGGGTCCCAGTTGGTGTTGCGGACCAGCACCAGCTGCTTGCCGCGGTCGTAGGTCTCGATCTTGTACGGACCGGAGGAGAACGGCCGGGCGTCGTACTGGGTGCCCTTCTCCTGGGACTGCGGCACCGGGGAGAAGGTCGGCAGCGAGACGGTGGAGGAGAACTCGGCGACCGGGCGCTTCAGGTGGAAGACGATCGTCTTGTCGTCCGGGGTCTCGATGCTCGCCAGGTGCTCGCCGTTCAGCGGGCCCTTGTAGTTCTCGCCGCCGGCCAGGTACTGGATCGCGTAGTCGGGGCCGCCGGTGAGGTCCGGGGAGAAGGACCGCTCGACGTTGTACTTGATGTCGGCGGCCTTGATCGGCGAGCCGTCCTCGTACTTGAGGCCGTCCTTGAGGGTGAAGGTCCACACCTTGCCGCCGTCGGAGGACTTGCCGAGGTCGGTGGCGAGGTCCGGGACGATCTCGCTGCCCGCCGCGCCCGGCTCGGCCTTGAAGGTGGTCAGGGTGCGGTAGATCAGCCGGGTGCCGAAGTCCATGTGCGGCACCACCCAGCTGCGGGCCGGGTCGAGGTGGGCGAAGTCCTGGTTGGTCAGGACGGTGAGGGTGCCGCCCTTGGCAGGGGTGCCGCCGATGACCGAGCCGGACGCGGCGCCCGGGCCCTTGCCGTCGGAGGGGGCGGCGTCGCTGCCGCCGTCACTCTTGTCGTTGGAGCAGGCCCCGAGGCCGAGGGTGAGGGTCGCCGCGAGGGCCGCCGCGAGGGCGGCGTGGGTGCGCCTGGTCATGTTGCAACTCCGCTGTGGGGGGCCCGATCCGCCGGATCTGGCCGCTGCGCTGTGTGACCCGTAACATAGTAATGTGAAATTGCACTGCACAAGAGGTGACGGCTCCCGTTACCGAGCTGTGTCCGTGCCAGCATCTCCCCCGCCCCGCCAAGGAGTTCACCGGTGACCCTTCCCCCGACCGGCCTCAACACCGGGAGCCACGACCTCCCGGTCTCCCCCGCCCTCGCCTCCTTCATGGCCACCAGCTGGGCCGCCACCCCGCTCCCCGCCGACCGGCGCGTCCCCGGCCACGACCGCTTCCCCGGCCGCCGCGCCCGGCTCTCCGCCGCCTTCCCCGGCGAACGGCTGATCGTCCCGGCCGGCCGGCTCAAGGTCCGCTGCAACGACCTCGACTACCGCTTCCGCCCGCACAGCGCGTACGTCTGGCTCACCGGCCTCACCGGCGAGGACCAGGCCGACCACGTCCTCGTCCTCGAACCCGCCGGCCCCGAAGGCCACGAACCCGTCCTCTACCTGCGCCCGCGCTCACCGCGCGACGGCGGCGAGTTCTACCGCGACCGCCGCTACGGCGAGTTCTGGGTCGGCTCCCGGCCCGACCTCGCCGAGGCCGCCCGACTCACCGGCGTACGCACCGAACACCTCGACGACCTCGGCAAACTGCTCACCGGCCCCCAGCCCCCCACCCGGGTCCTGGCCGGCACCGACCCGCTCGTCGACGAGGCCACCGGACGGCCCGCCGACGGCCGGCGGGACGGCGAACTCGCCGCCGTCCTCTCCGAGTTGCGCCTGGTCAAGGACGAATGGGAGATCGGACAGCTGCAACTGGCCGTCGACCACACCACCACCGGCTTCGAGGACGTCGTCCGCGCCCTGCCCACCGCACTGCGCCACCACCGCGGCGAACGCTGGATCGAGGGCGTCTTCGACCTGCGCGCCCGCGCCGAGGGCAACGGCACCTCCTACACCACCATCGCCGCCTCCGGCGCCCACGCCTGCGTCCTGCACTGGATCCGCAACGACGGCGCCCTCGACCCGAACTCCCTCCTCCTGCTGGACGCCGGCGTCGAGACCGACACCCTCTACGCCGCCGACATCACCCGCACCCTGCCGCTCAGCGGCACCTTCACCCCGATCCAGCGCCAGGCCTACGACCTCGTCCTCGCCGCCCAGAGCGCCGGCATCGCCACCCTCCGCCCGGGCGCGCGGTTCCGCGACTTCCACCGCGCCGCCATGCGGGTCATCGCCGAAGGCCTCGCCGACTGGGGCGTCCTGCCCGTCTCCGCCGAAGAGGCCCTCGCCGAGGACAACGGCCTCTACCGCCGCTACACCCTCTGCGGCAGCGGCCACATGCTCGGCCTCGACTACCACGACTGCGCCAAGTCCCGCGCCGACCGCTACCTCGACGCCACCCTGGAGGAGGGCATGGTCCTCACCGTCGAACCCGGCCTCTACCTCCAGCCCGACGACGAGACCCTCCCCGCCGAACTCCGCGGCCTCGGCATCCGCATCGAGGACGACCTCGTCATCACCCCCGACGGCGCCCACCTGATGTCCGGCGCCCTCCCGAGGACCGCCACCGACGTCGAGTCCTGGATGTCGACCCTGCTCTCCTGAGGAGGCCGCCAGGAGCGGACGGTCAAGCCACCTTGATCGTCCGCTCCCCCCGCCGGATCATCACCTCGACCTCGCCGCCGATCGCCGCCGAATACGCCCGCAGGTTGTCCAGGCTGTCCACCTGCCCGTGCTCGATCTGGGACACCCGCGCCTGGCTCACTCCCATCAGCGCCGCCACCTCCTTCTGGGTGAGGTTGGCCGACTTCCGCATCTCGGCCAGCTCGTAGCCGCGGATCCGGGCCAGGTTCTCCTTTCGGATCCGAGCCCGGTCGGCCTCCGCCTCCGGCGAGGCCAGCCAGGGGTTGATCCGCTGCGCCTCGGCCCACACCTCGGTCCAACTACGCCCCTTCATGCGCGCCCTCCGGCGCTCTGCCTGTGCATGGGCGCCACGTTAAGCACTCAACTCATGAGCTCTACAGGGACTTCCCGCTCAATCCACCCCTGCGAGGGACAACACGCCGGGTCCTGCGCGCCCCCGACCGGCTACCCGCGCGCTGCCTGCCACAGGTCGGCGACGATCCGCTCCGCCGGGCCGGTGCGGGCCAGGTGGTGGGCGGTGCCGGCCCAGAGGTGCATGGCGTCGGTGTCGCCGCGGCGGGCGGCGGCGGCGCGGAGGGGGGCGGTGAGGTGGTGGACCTCGGGGTAGGCGGGCGGGGCGTACGGGCTGTGGCGGTCGATGAAGCCGTTGCGCAGGCCGCGGGCCGGGCGGCCGGTGAAGGCGCGGGTGACGGCCGTCTCCGGGAGTTCGACGAGCGCCGCCCGGTGGGCGGCCGAGGCGCCGGACTCGTCCGAGCGCAGCAGCGCCGTGCCCAGCTGCACCGCCACCGCCCCCGCCCGCAGTGCCGCCGCGACGGCCGCGCCGTCGCCGAGCCCGCCCGCGGCGATCAGCGGCAGCGCCGTCACCTCCCGTACGGCGGGCAGCAGTTCGAGCAGCGGCAGCTCCCCGGGCCGGTCCGTCACCCGGTGGGTGCCCCGGTGGCCGCCCGCCTCCGGGCCCTGCACGCACAGCGCGTCCATCCCGAGGGCCTGCGCCGCCCGCGCCTCCTCGGGCGTGGTGACGGTGGCGACCTGGGTCGTGCCGACCGCCCGCACCGCCGCCGCCTCCTCGGCCGTGGGCAGCCCGAAGGTGTACGAGAGCACCGGCACCGGGTCGGCGAGCAGGAGGGCGAGCTTGGCCTCCCAGTCGTCGCGGTCCGGCCCGATCTCCTCCGGCAGGGTCACGCCCCACTGCTCGGCCTCGGGGCGCAGCCGCTCCCGGTACGCCGCGACGGCCGCCGCGTCCCCGGGCGTGCCCGGCACGAAGAGGTTCACCCCGTACGGCCGGTCGGTCGACTTCCGTACCGCCGCGATCTGCTCGGCCATCGCCCCGGCGGTCTTGAGGGCACCGGCCAGGAACCCGAGCCCGCCGGCCCGGTTCACCGCCGCCACCAGTCCGGGCGTCGAGGGCCCGCCCGCCATCGGGGCGGCGATCACCGGTACGGCGAGCTCGTCGAGACGGACGGTCATCAGGCGCTCCTCACGCTGCCACGGGCACGGAACACCCCCACCCTACGCTCAGCGGATCAGCCCCAGCCGCCGTGCCTCGCGCACCGCCGCCGTGCGCGAGTCCACGCCCAACTTGGTGTAGATGTGCACCAGATGGGACTTCACCGTGGCCTGGCTCAGGTGCAGCCGCTGGCTGACCTGCTGGTTGGTCAGCCCGTCCGCGACCAGCCCCAGCACCTCGGTCTCCCGGGCGCTGAGCGCCGCCGCGGGCGTCCGCATCCGTTCCAGCAGCCGGTCCGCCACGCTGGGCGCCAGCGCGCTGCGCCCCGCCGCGGCGGCCCGTACGGCCTGGGCCAGCTCCTCCGGCGGCGCGTCCTTCAGCAGGTAGCCGGTGGCGCCCGCCTCCAGGGCGGGCAGGGTGTCCGCGTCGGTGTCGTACGTGGTGACCACCAGGACCCGAGGCGCGCCCGCCCGGGCGGTGATCGCCGCGGTGGCCTGCGCCCCGTTCATGGCCGATCCCGGCCCGAACTGGAGGTCCATCAGCACCACGTCCACGCCCGGCTCGGCCGCCAGTTCGACGGCCCGCTCGGCGGTGGCCGCCTCCGCCACGATGGCGAAGTCCGGTTCGCACTCCAGCACGGCCCGCAGCCCGGCCCGCACCACCGGGTGGTCGTCGGCGATGAGCAGCCGGATCACTGGCCGGCCTCCGGGGTGACCGGCAGCTGTACCGCCACCGTCGTGCCCTGCCCGGGCGCCGACTCCACCGTGAAGCCGCCGCCGAGCGCCCGCGCCCTGGCCCGCATCGACGGCAGCCCGAAGCCGCCGTCCCCGCCGGTGCGGCCGGCGACCGCCGCCGGGTCGAACCCGGCCCCGTCGTCGTACACGTCCAGTGCCACCTCACCCTCCATGTAGCTGAGTGTCACCTCGGCCCGCGCGGCCCCCGCGTGCCGGACGGTGTTGCCGAGCGCCGACTGCGCGATCCGCAGCAGCGCGACCTCCTCCGCGGCCGGCAGCCGGACCGGGGCGCCGGAGACGTGCAGCTTCACCGGCAGGCCGCTCTGCGCCGTCGTCGTCGCGCACAGCCGCTCCAGCGCGACCGGCAGCGGGTCCCCGTCCAGCGCGGGCGGGGTGAGCGCCCGGACGAACCGGCGGGCCTCGTCCAGGTTGTCCTGGGCGGCCTGCCGCGCCTGCTCGACGTACCCGGCGGCGGTCTCGGTGCGCTCCGGCAGGGCCCGCTGGGCGGCCCGCAGCAGCAGCTGGATGGAGCTGAGGCCCTGTGCGAGGGTGTCGTGGATCTCCCGGGCGAGCCGCTCCCGCTCGGCCAGCACCCCGGCGGCGTGGTGGGCGGCGGCGGCGTCGGCGCGGGCGGCGGTCAGCTCGTCGATCAGCCGGCGGCGCTCCTCGCTCTCCCGGTACAGCGCCTGGTAGCCGAGCACGGTGGCGGTGGCGACGGCCGCGCCGAGCGCGGGCCCGATCGAGGCCGCGAAGCTGAAGCTGTGCTGGTGCCAGGACCACGCGGCGATCGACGCGGCGGCGGTCAGCCCGACGGCGACCAGCCCGCCGCGCCGCCCCAGCAGGTGCAGCTCCAGGAAGTACAGCGGGAAGGCCAGCCAGACGCCGTCCTGGGTGGTGATCAGCACGCCCGCCCAGGTGACGCCGAGCAGCGCCAGCCAGAGCGCGGCCGCCCGGCGCGAGCGGCGCACGGCGGCCAGCTGCGGTCCGACGGTGTAGACGGCGGCCATCGCGGTGGCCGCGGCGGCGACGGCGGCCGGATCGCCGCCCCGGTCGACGAGGACGGCCCGGGCGACGGCGAGCGCGAGCAGGCCCGCCACGAGCAGGTGCAGGCAGACCTGGAGGACGCGGGCGACGGGGGTGGTTCTGGATCGTTCGGTCGCCATCCGTCCAGCCTAAGTTCCTAGCCCGGCACCCGGCATCAATCAAAAGGTTGAACTCGGGCTCTCCCCTTTGATGCCCAGGATGCAATCCCCGGCGCGATGCCCCGGACCCCTCCCGTCCAGGACGGTGGAAGTGTCGAAACCACCTGCCCAGAGGAAGGCCCCGTCGTGTTCGTCGCCTGGAGGGACCTGAGGTTCGCCAAGGGGCGGTTCGCCCTGATGGGAACCGTCATCGTGCTGATCACCGTGCTGGTCGGCCTGCTGTCCGGGCTGACCGCCGGGCTCGGCCGGCAGAACATCTCCGCGATCACCGGCCTGCCCGCCGACCACCTGGTCTTCGGCAAGCCGGCCGACGGGCAGAAGCTCTCCTTCACCGACTCCCAGGTCACCCCCGACCAGTGGCAGGCCTGGGCCCGCGAGCCCGGCGTCACCTCCGCCCAGCCGATCGGCATCACCACCACCAAGGCCGCCGCCGGACAGCGCACCGCCGCGCTCTCCGCCTTCGGCGTCCCGGAGGGCTCCGCACTCGCCCCGCAGGGCAGCCGGATCGCCCCCGGCCAGGCCGTACTGTCCAAGACCGCCGCCGAGAACCTGGGCGGCCTCGCCCCCGGCGCCGACTTCACCCTGGCCGGCCACCCGCTGCGGGTCGCCGCCGTCGAGGGCGACGCCGCGTACAGCCACACCCCGGTGATCTGGACCAGCCTCGGCGACTGGCAGCAGGCCGCCCCCGGCGGCGCCGGCCACGCCACCGTCATCGCGCTCGACACCGCCAAGGGCGCCGACCTGGCCGCCGCCGACGCCCGCCACGGCACCGAGACCCGCACCCGCGACGACGCCCTCGCCGCGATCGGCTCCTACACCTCCGAGAACGGCTCCCTCCAGCTGATGCGCGGCTTCCTGTTCGCTATCTCGGCCCTGGTGATCGGCGCGTTCTTCACGGTCTGGACGATCCAGCGCAGCGGCGACATCGCCGTCCTCAAGGCCCTCGGCGCCTCCACCCGCTACCTGCTGCGCGACGCCCTCGGCCAGGCCGTCCTCCTGCTGCTGCTCGGCACGGTCGTCGGCACCGCGATCGCGTCCGGCTTCGGCGCGCTGATCGGCTCCGCCGTCCCCTTCGTGCTGGACGCCCCGACCGTCCTGCTGCCCGCCGCCGTCATGATCGCCCTCGGCGCGATCGGCGCGGCCCTGTCCATCCGCCGGATCACCTCCGTCGACCCGCTGACCGCCCTCGGGAGCGCCCGATGAGTCTCGTCCTCGACCGCATCACCCTCACCTACCCGGACGGCGACGGCCGGCTCACGGCACTCGACGAGGTCTCGCTGACCGTCCCCAAGGGCACGCTCACCGCCGTCGTCGGCCCCTCCGGCTCCGGCAAGTCCAGCCTGCTCGCGGTCGCCGCCACCCTGATCACCCCGGACTCCGGGCAGGTCGTCGTCGACGGCACCGACACCGCGGGCCTCAGCCGGGCGGACCTCACCGCGCTGCGCCGCACCAGGATCGGCATCGTCTTCCAGCAGGCCAACCTGCTGCCCTCGCTCACCGCGGTGGAGCAGTTGCAGGTGATGGCCCACCTCGACGGCCGCCCCCCGCGCGGCGCCCTCCCCCGCGCCCTGGAACTCCTCGACGCCGTCGGCCTGCGCGACCAGGCCGCCCGCCGGCCGCACCAGCTCTCCGGCGGGCAGCGCCAGCGGGTCAACATCGCCCGCGCGCTGATGAACGACCCCACCGTCCTGCTGGTCGACGAACCCACCAGCGCCCTCGACCACGAACGCGGCGCCGCCGTCCTCGACCTGATCACCGACCTCACCCACCGCCGGGCCACCGCCACCGTCCTGGTCACCCACGACCGCACCCACCTGACGGCCGTCGACCAGATCGCCGAGGTCCACGACGGGAGGCTGACCCTCCCGGCGGCGGCGCTCTGACCTACTTCTTGGCCGTCAGCACGTCGTCCACCGAGAGCGTCACCGACGCTCCGATCGACTCCGGCAGGGTGAAGGACTGCCCGGGGTGGTGGACGGCGTGCACCCGGTATTCGCCGTCCCGCGGATCGGTGAGCACCATGACTCGCTGATTCGCGCGATCCACGATCACGTAGACGGGCACGCCGGCAGACGCGTAGACGAAAGGCTTCCTCTTCAAGTCATCGCTGTGGTTGGACGAGGTGACTTCCAGAACGAGCCGGAAGACGGCCGGGTCGTAGCAGTTGTACTCGATCAGGTGATCGTCGATATCGGCGTCGACAACCACCAGATCGGGAATCGCATAGTCCGACGGCCCATCCGGCAGCCAGATCCCGACGCCCTGAAGGACTTCGGTCCCGCCTCCATCGAGGCCGGCCTGGAACAGCACGCGCATCAGGCGGCTCAGCGACTTGCTGTGCGAAGCGTTCGGCGGCGGCGTCACGGTGATCTGGCTCCCGACGATCTCGACCCGGTGCCCGGTGAACTGGTTGGAGATCAGCTCAGCGGCTTCGAGCAGCGTCGGCTGCTCCATGGGCTCTTCCACTGCTGCGGCGGACATGGATTTCCTCCTGGCTGCCGATGTCGAGAGCATCATCGTAGAACCGGCACGCCTTTCGGCGCCCGATCCTCAGTCTTCACCCGAACGAGCGGTTTAGCCCCGGCCGGACCGCAGGCGCAGGGCCGAGGGCTCCGGTTCGGCGGGCTTCTCCTCGCCGGCCCAGAGGGAGCGGACGTGGCTGAGGTGGCGGGTCATGCAGGCCTCGGCCCCGGCCGCGTCGCCGGCGAGCAGCAGGTCGAGCAGCTCCAGGTGCTCCTCCGCCGAGGAGACCAGCTCGCCGCGCTCGTCGAGCCGGTTGAGGCCGTAGAGCCGCGAGCGCTTGCGCAGGTCGCCGACGACCTCGACCAGTCGCGAGTTGCCGGCCAGGCCCAGCAGGTCGAGGTGGAACTGGCGGTCGGCCTCCAGGTAGCCGATCAGGTCGTGCTTGCGGGCCGCCGCGACGATCGCCTCGGCCTGCGGGCGCAGCCGCTCCAGCTGCTCCTTGGTGGCGGTGCGCGCCACCCGGCCGACGGTCGGGACCTCGATCAGGGCGCGGATCTCGGTGAAGTCGTCGAGGTCGCGGTCGGTCAGCTCGGTGACCCGGAAGCCCTTGTTGCGGACGGCTTCGACCAGGCCCTCGCGGGCGAGGTCGAGCATGGCCTCGCGGACGGGGGTCGCGGAGACTCCGAAGTCGGCGGCGAGCGCGGGGGCGGAGTAGACGACGCCGGGGCGCAGTTCGCCGGAGATCAGGGCTGCCCGGAGTGCGTGCGCGACCTGGTCGCGAAGCCGCTCCTGTACGGAGATCAGGGTGCGGGACTTGAGGTCGGCCATGGTGTTCCTCCGGGTGGGTGCAGAACACCAGCGTACAATGTCACGTTACGTTGCGTGCGCAACAGCCAGTGATTCGAACACCCGTCACCGACCCGCCGTACCGGCCCCTCCTCCTGCCGAACGCCATGGTGACAGCGGCCGTCGGCCGTGACAACGGCCGACGGCACACGATCTTCCGGTCCGCCCGGGAGGTCCGTACGAAGATCCGCACGGAGGTCCACCCGAAGGTCCGCCCGGAGGGCTACACCCGGCGGAACCGCCCCACCAGGGTGCTCAGGCTGGCCGCGCCGTCCCCGTCCGCCACACCCCGCCGGACCGCCTCCGCGAGGAGGGCCGGCAGGGCGTCGTCCACCCCGGATTCCTCCGCGGTGTGCTGGACGTGCTCGATGCTCGCGAGTGCCATCGTCAGCCGGTCGACGTCCCCGCGGTGGTCCCCGGCGGTGATCCGCGGCGCGTAGAACTCGATCATCCGCGGCAGCAGCGCGGCGGTGGGCAGGGCGTACGGCAGGAACTCCTCGGCGGTGATGCCGTTGGCCTCGGCGACCGCCGTGGCGTGCAGGTAGCCGACCATCGAGGACCAGAACAGGTCCATCTGGATCTGGTAGTACAGCTGGGCCAGCCCGGGGTCGTCGCCCCGGTAGTCGGCCGCGGTGAGCACCTCCAGGGCGGCCCGGTGCCGCCGGAACAGCTCGACCGGGCCGCTGTAGAAGGTGGACGACTCGGGGCTGCCGATGCCCGAGGGCGGCACCTGCACCCCGCCGGTCAGGTGTCCGGCGCCGCGCTCGGCCAGCCAGCGGGCGGCGTCGCGGGCCCGCCCGGGGGTGTCCGAGCTGAGGTTCGCGACCACCTTCCCCTTCAGCGCCGGCTCGACCGACTCCAGGACGGTGAACACGGCGTCGTAGTCGGTGAGGCTGAGCACCACCAGTTCGTTCGCCGCCACCGCCGCCTCCGCGCTGGGCGCCGCCTGCGCGCCCCGGGCGACGAGTTCGTCGGCCCGTGCGGCCGTGCGGTTCCACACCGTGACGGCGTACCCGGCGTCCAGGAACGCCCGGGCCATGGCCTGCCCCATCGGGCCGAGCCCGATCACCGTCACGGATCGCTTCGCCTGCTGCTCCACGGACATGCGTGTTCCCCTCCACTGGACGAATGCCTAGAACGAACGCTCTATCCAGAGCGCCGGAGCCGACGCTAGCACAGGACTGGAACGAACGCTCTACTCAGAATCTCGGCTAGGATCACGCCGTGAAGACGCCCGAGAAGACCCCCGCGCAGGCCGACCCGAAGGCCGCCGTGAGGGTCGCTGCGAAGGCCCCGGCGAAGGCCCCGGCGAAGGCCGCACCGAAGGACGGCGCGCAGGCCGAAGCGAAGCCCGGCACCCGGGAGCGGATCGTCCGGGCCACCTCCCGGCTGCTGCAGCGCCAGGGGTACGAGGGCACCGGGATCAAGCAGATCTCCCGCGAGGCCGAGGCCACTCTCGGCTCCGTCTACCACTTCTTCCCGGGCGGCAAGCAGGAGTTGGCCGCCGAGGCGATCCGGCACGGGGACGAGGAGTTCGCCGTCATGCTGCACGCCGGGCTCGGCTCCTCACCGGACCTGGGCGAGGCGATGACCGCCTGCACCCGGCTGCTCGCCACCGAACTGCGCGCGTCCGACTGGCAGGACGGCTGCCCGATCACCAGCACCGCCCTGGAGACGATCGGCCGGGTGCCGGTGATCGAGGAGGCGGTGGCCGAGGCCTTCGCCCACTGGCGGGCCGTCGTGACGGAACGGCTGCTCGCCGCCGGCATCGGCGAGCAGGACGCCCGCGAGCTGGCCGGCACCGTGATCAGCACCCTGGAGGGCGCCGAGCTCGCCGCCCAGGTCGCCCGCAGCGAGGAGCCGCTGCTGGTCACCGGCAAGCACCTGGCCCGCCTGCTCACCGCCTACGCCGACGACCGGGCCTGACGCGCGGACCCGGACCGCCCGCCCGCCCGGGAGCCTGCCGGAAAACGTGAGGAGCCGGTGCAGCGGGGCCCGGCAGGCGTCGCAGTGCCCGCAGCTGCCGCCGTACCAGCCGACCGCGACCC
>NZ_JBSFJC010000107.1:0-28825 GCF_053597855.1 Kitasatospora sp. NPDC001225 | reverse complement strand
GGCGGCCGGGCGCCCGGGCGGGGCGGGCTGGCCGCCGGCCGGGCCGGTGCGGACCGCCGGCTGCCGGGCCGGGGGATCGGCCAGCCAGCGCTCGATGGCCAGCCGGGCGGCGGGGGTGCGGGCGTGCGCCAGCCACTCGGGGGCGGGGCCGGAGGGCGGTCCGCCGCCGGCCGGGAGGGTCTCGGTGAGCACCGCGATCTGGTCGCCGTCCTCCAGCACGGTGGACAGCGCGGTGAGCCGCCCGTTGACCCGTGCGCCGATACATCGGTGGCCGGTCTCCTCGCCGAGCAGGTAGGCCGCGTCCACGCAGGTGGCACCGGCCCGCAGCTGAAGCGTTTCGCCGCTCTCCGTCACCACGGTGATCTCGCGGTCGCCGGCCAGGTCCGCGGTGAGCGCGGACCAGAAGGCGTCCGGGTCGGGCGTCTCCTGCTGCCACTCCAGCAGCCGGCTGAGCCAGCCCGGGCGGGCCGGGTCGGTGCGGTCCAGCTCGTCGGCGTCCTGGACGGCGCCGGCCGGGGACGGGTCCCCGAGCGCGACCACCCCGGTCTCGGCCACCTCGTGCATCCGCCGGGTGCGGACCAGCACCTCGACCACCGCGCCGCCGCTGAGCGCCACGGCGGTGTGCAGGGACTGGTAGAGGTTGAACTTGGGCGCGGCCACGAAGTCCTTGAACTCCCCGGGCAGCGGCGTCCAGCAGGTGTGCAGCTCGCCGAGCACGGCGTAGCAGTCGGCGTTCTCCTCGACCACCACCAGCAGCCGCCCGAAGTCGGCCGGCCGCGGCCCCTGCGGCCGGCCGTCCGGCCCGGGCACGGCGGCCCGCCGGAGCAGCACCCGGTGCAGCGAGACGCAGTGCCGGGGCCGGACGGTCACCTCGGCGGCCACCCCGCCCTCGGCCAGCTGGCGGGCCAGCTGCCGGGCGAAGGGCTCCAGCAGGGTGTCCGGCTCGGCCTCGTGACCGGTCATCAGGGCGCGGGTGCGGGCGTGCTCCTCGGGGTGCAGGGTGGCGAAGACGATGTCCTCCAGCTCCGCCTTGAGCACCTGGATGCCGAGCCGCTCGGCCAGCGGGATCAGCACGTCCCGGGTGACCTTGGCGATCCGCACCTGGCTGGCCGGCTTCATGTGCCGGATGGTGCGCATGTTGTGCAGCCGGTCGGCGAGCTTGATCACCATCACCCGGACGTCGTCCCCGGTGGCGACCAGCATCTTGCGGAAGGTCTCGGCCTCGGCGGCGGCCCCGAAGTCGACCTTCTCCAGCTTCGTCACCCCGTCGACCAGGTAGGCGACTTCGGGCCCGAACCCGGCGCCCACCTGGTCCAGCGTCAACTCGGTGTCCTCGACGGTGTCGTGGAGCAGCGAGGCGACCAGGGTGGTCGTCCCGGCGCCGAGTTGGGCCAGGATCATGGTGACGGCCAGCGGGTGGGTGATGTACGGCTCGCCGCTCTTGCGCTTCTGGCCGCGGTGGCTGGCCTCGGCGAGCCGGTAGGCCCGGGCGAGCAGGCCGAGGTCGGCCTGCGGATGGTGCCGGCGGTGGACCCGGACGAGCGGTTCCAGGGCGTCCGGCACGGGCGGCCGGCCGGTGGCGAGCAGGGCGGCCCGCCCGGCCCGGCCGAGGGCGGCCAGGCCGAGCTCCCCGAGGGGCCGCCTGGCCCCTCCCTGCCGTACGGTCGTCGGCTGCCCCAGGGGCTGCCCGGCTTCGATGGTCATCGGCACCTCCGGCAACGGTCGCCGGGCGCCGCCCCGTCCGAGGGGGTGATCTCGACACCCCTCCCCATGGGGTGATCGACCCGGTGGTCCATGCTACCGAGCAGAGCACGTTCCGCGACGCCCTGATTCCCGTCCGCGACCGGTATCACCCGATCGGGGGGATTCATCACCGAACGAATTGGGCAAACCGGGCTGCCGGCCCCCGGGCCTGTCGCCCCACGGACGCGGGTTCGAGGACGGGCCCCACCGGAGAGGGGCCCTAACGGACCGACTCCCACCAGCTCCCGTCCAGCCGGCCCTCGGCCACGATCACCGCCGGACCGGCCATCTCCACCCGGCCGTCCGGGTGCTCGGTGATGACCAGCCGGCCGCCCAGCACGTCCACGGTGTACGAGACCGCCTCGCCGGTGACCGCCGGGTCGGCGCCGTCCCGGCGGATGGCCGCCACCGCCACCGCGCACGCGCCGGTGCCGCAGGACCGGGTCTCGCCCGAGCCGCGCTCGTGCACCCGCATCGCGACGTGCCGCGGCCCGCGGTCCACCACGAACTCGACGTTGACGCCCTCCGGGTAGGCGTCCGCCGGGCTGGTGAGCGGCGCGGTGTACAGGTCCCCGGCGTGCTCCAGGCTCTCCACGAAGGCCACCGCGTGCGGGTTGCCCATGTTGACGTTCAGGGCCGGCCAGCGCCGCTCGCCGACCGCGACCTCGATGCCGTCCGGCCCGGGCAGCCGGGCCCGGCCCATGTCGATGGTGACGTCGCCGGGCGTGCCGTCCGCGGCGGCCCCGGCGACCTTCGCGGTGAGCACCCCGGAGCGGGTGGCGACGGCCAGTGCGCCCGGCTCGGCCAGTCCGGCCTCGACCAGGAAGCGGGCGAAGACCCGCAGGCCGTTGCCGCACATCTCGGCGACGCTGCCGTCCGAGTTGCGGTAGTCCATGAACCACTCGGCCCGGTCGGCCATCGCCGCGGCGGCCGGGTCGGCGGCGGCGCGCACCACGCGCAGCAGCCCGTCCCCGCCGATGCCGGCCCGCCGGTCGCACAGCGCGGCGACGGTCTCGGGACCGATCTCCAGCGCGCCGTCCGGGTCCGGGACGATGACGAAGTCGTTCTGGGTGCCGTGGCCCTTGAAGAAGGGGATGCCGACCTGCTGGGGGGAGGATGCGCTCACCCCTCCGATGGTACTGAGCCGCCGGGAGGCGCTCAGCGCAGGTAGGCGACCCGCCAGACCGCGAGCGCGCAGGCGGCCAGCGCGATCAGGGTGTAGACCGCGATCGCCTTCCAGCCGGCCCGCTGCCCGGAGCCCCGTCGCGGCAGCCCCGGCCACGTGTAGCCGGCGTGCCGGGCGGCCATCGCGCCCCAGCCCATCGAGGCGGCGGTGAACAGCAGCCCGAGCATCCCGACCATGGTGGCGCGCGCCCCGGCCGAGCCGAAGGCGAGCGGGAAGGCGAACATCAGCGAGCCGAGGGTGCCCAGCAGGGCGATCGGCAGCGTCTGCCACCAGCGCAGCCGGCGCAGCGGGCGGATCTCCCGTTCGTGCACCGCGCCGCCGGGCGGGGTGCGGGTGTCCAGGGCGGGCACCGCGGCCGCGTAGGAGGTCGGCGCCTCCAGGCCGGTCAGCACGGGCAGGTCGCCCATCGTCGACTCGTCGAACTCCTCGGCCGGTACGGTGACGCTCCCGCCCTGGCCGGATTCGGGGCCGGTACCCGTCGACACACGGCCTCCCCTGACAGTTCGACACGAGCGGACTCGCGGCCGGGCACGGCCGGCCCGTTCGGTCGACCCCTACGGCATCGATGATGGCATGTCCAGAGGGGCGTTCCGGGCCTGACCGGGGTCGACGGGTGATCCGTGGCCATCACGTGATCGGCCCGTGACCGCCGGTTCGTCCTGCACGGTCGCCTGCGCGCGCAGGTGCACCGCCGGATTGGCCGGAAACCCTTCCTACGCGGCCGGAACTCCCTGACGGTCGATCAGTTCCAGGGAGCGTTCCAGCAGCTCGACGGGGTCGGTGCCGGCCGGCCGGGAGAGCCAGTGGATCCGGTCGTCGCGGCGGAACCAGGACTCCTGGCGGCGGGCGAAGCGCTTGGTGGCCCGGACGGTCTCGGCCCGGGCCTCGTCCTCGGTGCACCCGCCGGCGAAGTGGTCGAGCACCTGCTGGTAGCCGAGCGCCCGGGAGGCGGTCCTGCCCTCCCGCAGTCCGACCTTCTCCAGCTCCCGCACCTCGTCCAGCAGTCCGGCCTCCCACATCCGGTCGACCCGCAGCGCGATCCGCTCGTCCAGCTCGGGGCGCGGCACGGCGACGCCGATCTGCACCGCCTCGTAGACGGCGGTGTTGCTCGGCAGGTTGGCGGTGAACGGCTGCCCGGTGATCTCGATGACCTCCAGGGCGCGGACGATCCGCCGCCCGTTGCCGGTCAGGATCGCCTCGGCGGCCGCCGGGTCCAGCTCGGCCAGCCGCCGGTGCAGCGCGTACGGGCCGGCCTGCTCCAGCTCGGCCTCCAGCCGGGCCCGCACCGTCGCGTCGGTGCCCGGGAACTCCATCTCGTCGATCGCCGCCCGGACGTACAGCCCGGAGCCGCCGACCAGGACGGGCGTGCGGCCGGCGGCGAGCAGCCGGTCGATCTCGGCCCGGGCCAGCCGCTGGTACTCGGCGACGCTGGCGGCCTCGGTGACGTCCCAGACGTCCATCAGGTGGTGCGGCACTCCCCCGCGCTCCTCCATCGTGAGCTTGGCGGTGCCGATGTCCATGCCCCGGTACAGCTGCATCGAGTCGGTGTTGATCACCTCGCCGTCGAGACTGCGGGCGATGGCGACGGCCAGGTCGGACTTGCCGGCGGCGGTCGCGCCGACGATCGAGATGACGCGCGGGGTACGGGAGCTGCTCACCGCTCCAGTCTCGCAAAACGGCCGGGCGCCCGCGGACCGGGCTGCCACCCGCCCGCGACTGCGCGAGGATATGACTGTTTCCCGGACACTTTCCGGCCGTTTCCCCGGTTGGGCCGGTTTGCGAACGCTTTGCCGAGCCCGGTCGTTGTGCGGGGAACAGCGGATGAAGGAGATCGCCATGGGTCTGATGGACAACCTCAAGGGCAAGGCCGAGGAGCTCAAGGACAAGGCCAGCGAGTTCGCCGGCAAGCACAGCGACCAGATCGAGAAGGCCGTGGACAAGGCCGGCGGCGCGATCGACAAGGCGACCAAGGGCAAGTACAGCGACAAGATCGAGCACGGCGCCGGCAAGGCCAAGGGCGCGGTCGGCGACTTCGCCCACAAGCCGAAGCCCGGCGACGAGGAGCAGCCCCCGCAGGCCCCGCGGTCCTGACCCGCAGGCCTGCCCCGCCGACTTGCTAGGACCAGGACGCCACGAAGTACCCGACCCCGTACGGCGCGTCCTGGTAGCCCAGCCGCCCGGTGAGGCCGGCGCCCTGCGCGGCGCCGGCCAGCACCTGCCAGGGCGCCCGGCCGTCGGCCTTGAGCTCGGCGGCCAGGCCCGGGTCCAGTGCGGCCAGGGCGGGCAGGTCGGCCGTGCCCAGGGCGGCGGCCAGCGCGGTGTCGAAGCCCTCGGCCCGCTCGTCCAGGTAGCCGGGCGCCTTCACCGAGCGGCAGGCGCTGCCGTCGCCGAGCACCAGCAGGGCGACCCGGTCGGCGAGCCCGGCCAGGCCCTGGCCGAGGCCGAGCATGCGGTCGGCGGGGGCGTCGGCGGGCACCGCGCAGGCGTGCGTGGGCAGGCCCACCCCGGCGCGCTCCAGCAGCCAGGCGCCGACGGTCAGCGAGGGGGCCAGCTCGGGCCCCTCGACCCGCTCGCCGGGCAGCTTGGCGACCAGCGGCACCCCGTAGCGGTGGAAGGAGCCGGCCCCGCCCTCGGTCCACACCTCGGCCGCCGGCCCGGTGCCGACCACCACGACCAGCTGCGGTCCGGCCGCGACCAGCGCCGCGAGCGCCTCGTCGCAGGCCGCGCGCAGGCCGTCCAGCTCGGGCGCGGCCCCGGCGGCGACCTCGGGGACGAGCAGCGGCGGACAGGGGCACACGGCGGCGGCTACCAGCATGCGGATCACTCTAGCCAACGACGACGGCGGCCCGGCGGGAGTGGATCCTCCCGTCAGGCCGCCGTACCGGGCACGGTGTCAGTCGCCGCAGCAGGCCCCGCCCGCCGGCGCGGCCAGTGGCAGCTCCGCCGGGGCGCCGATCTTCGGCAGGCCGAGCAGCACGCCGGCCGGCTTGGCGGCGGGCGCGGCCTGGCGCTTCTCCCAGGCGTCGCCGGCCCGGGTGCGGCGCACCGCGAGCGCGGGGCCCTCGGCGAGCAGGTGGTGCGGGGCGGCGTAGGTGATCTCGACGGTCACCGTGTCGCCGGGGCGCACCGGCTCCTCGGGCTTGGTGAAGTGCACGAGCCGGTTGTCGGGGGCGCGGCCGGAGAGCCGCCGGGTCTGGTCGTCCTTCTTGCCCTCGCCCTCGGCGACCAGGATCTCCAGGGTCCGCCCGACCTGCTTCTTGTTCTCCTCCCAGGAGATCTCCTCCTGGAGGGCGATCAGCCGGTCGTAGCGGGCCTGCACGACCTCCTTCGGCACCTGGTCCGCCATCTCCGCGGCGGGGGTGCCGGGGCGCTTGGAGTACTGGAAGGTGAAGGCGTTGGTGAAGCGGGCCTCGCGGACGACGTGCATCGTCTCCTCGAAGTCCTCCTCGGTCTCGCCGGGGAAGCCCACGATGATGTCGGTGGAGATCGCCGCGTCGGGCATCGCCTCGCGGACCTTCCGGATGATCCCGAGGAAACGCTCCTGCCGGTAGGAGCGGCGCATCGCCTTGAGGACGCGGTCCGAGCCGGACTGCAGCGGCATGTGCAGCTGGTGCATCACGTTCGGGGTCTCGGCCATCGCGGCGATCACGTCGTCGGTGAAGTCGCGCGGGTGCGGCGAGGTGAAGCGGATCCGCTCCAGGCCCTCGATCTGGCCGGCGGCGCGCAGCAGCTTGGAGAAGGCCTCGCGGTCGCCCAGGTCGGAGCCGTAGGCGTTGACGTTCTGGCCGAGCAGGGTCACCTCGATGACGCCCTCGCCCACCAGCGCCTCGATCTCGGCGAGGACGTCGCCGGGACGGCGGTCCTCCTCCTTGCCGCGCAGCGCGGGGACGATGCAGAAGGTGCAGGTGTTGTTGCAGCCGACCGAGATGGCGACCCAGGCGGCGTACGCGGATTCGCGGCGGGTCGGCAGGGTGGAGGGGAAGGTCTCCAGCGACTCCAGGATCTCGACCTGGGCCTTGCGCTCGACCGCGGCCCGCTCCAGCAGCGCCGGCAGGTGGCCGATGTTGTGGGTGCCGAAGACCACGTCGACCCAGGGGGCGCGCTTGACGATGGTCTCGCGGTCCTTCTGGGCCAGGCAGCCGCCGACGGCGATCTGCATGCCCTTGTGGCGGGTCTTGACCGGCGCGAGCTGGCCGAGGTTGCCGTACAGCTTGTTGTCGGCGTTCTCGCGCACCGCGCAGGTGTTGAACACCACCAGGTCCGGGTCGCCCTCGGGCCCGGCCTTGACGTACCCCGCGTCCTCCAGCAGGCCGGACAGCCGCTCGGAGTCGTGGACGTTCATCTGACAGCCGTGCGTGACGACCTTGTAGCTCTTCAATCCGCTCTCACCGCTCACCAGACCAGGGTACGGGCAGCGGCGAAGGGCTTTTCCCGGAGCTTCCACCACCCGTTCCCCTCCCGTTCGGCCGGAGCGCCTGGCAGTATCCCTGCATGACCCCCACCACTCCGTACCGTCCCGGCGCCGCTGTCCGTGCCGCGGCCCGCAGCCCGTTGTGGCGGACGGTGCTGGTGCTGGTGCTGCTGGTGGCCGGGTTCGGCGGCTGGTGGCTGTCGGCGGGCCGCTCGCCCGGGTACCCGCGCGGCGAGGTCCGCTTCGCCACCGGGGTGCAGCGCGGCGTCTACGACCGGTACGGGCAGCTGCTCCAGGGCCACGTCTCGCGGGCGATGCCGGGGGTGCGGCTGGCCCTGGACAACTCCGAGGGCTCGGTCGACAACATCGGCCGGGTGATCGACGGCCGGGACACCTTCGCGATCGCCACCGCCGACGCGGTCGCCGACTACCACGAGCCCGGCAAGGAGAAGCTGCGGGCGATCGCCCGGCTGTACGACGACTACCTGCAGCTGGTCGTCCCGGCCTCCTCCCCGGTGCGGCGCACCGCCGACCTCAAGGGCCTGAAGGTCGGCGTCGGGCTGCCGCAGTCCGGGGTGAACCTGGTGACCAGGCGGCTGCTGACCGCCGCCGGGCTGGACCCGGACCATGACATCGTCCCGGTGTCGAAGGGCGTCGGCGAGGCCGCCGACGACCTGCGCGCGGGCACCCTGGACGCCTTCTTCTGGTCCGGCGGCCTGCCCACCAGCGCGCTCACCGACCTCTCCGAGCACGTCCGGATCCGGATCGTGCCGCTGAGCGACCTCGCCGAGGCCCTGCACAAGGCCGAGGGCGGCGGCACCGACGCCTACCGGGCGGCCACCATGCCCAAGGGCACCTACCCGAACGCCGAACCGAAGGACGCGGTCGCCACGGTGGCCGTGCCCAACCTGCTGATCACCCGGGACGACGTGGACCCGGGCCTGGTCGAGGGCATGACCCGCGCGGTGATCGACAGCCGGGACCAGATCGGCGCCCAGGTGCACGCGGCCCAGCTGGTCGACCTGCGCACCGCCGTCTACACCGACCCGCTCCCGCTGCACACCGGCGCGGCGCGCTACTACCGCTCGGTGAAGCCGTAGGCCCCGCCCCGGCGGCTACTTCTCCGGCTTCTCCGGCCGGGGCACCGCCAGCGTCACCGCGAGCCCGGTCGGCTTGACCGGCGCGAAGCCGAGCGTGCCGCCGCCGGCCGCCAGCAGGGTGCGGGCGATGGACAGCCCGAGCCCCGAACCGTCCACGTTCTGGTGCCGCGGGCTGCGCCAGAACCGGTCCCCGGCCCGCGACAGCTCGTCCTCGGTGAGGCCGGGTCCGGCGTCGGTGACGGTCACCGCGACCTCGTCCCGGCGCACCGCGACCCGCAGCCGCACCTCGCTGCCGGGCGGGCCGAACTTGAGCGCGTTGTCGACCACGGCGTCCAGGGCCGAGCCGAAGCCGATCGGGTCGGCCATCCCGATCGCCAGCGCCGGGCCGTCCCAGCGCAGCGTGATCCCGCGCTGCTCGGCCGCCGGCCGCCAGGCGTCGACCCGGGCCAGGGTGAGCTCGGCGAGGTCGGTGCGCTCCGGTTCGGGGCGGGCGTGCTCGGCGGTGGCCAGCCCGAGCAGGTCGTCCAGCACCCGGGCCAGCCGGACGCCCTCCTCCCGTACGCCGCTGAGCTCCTCCTCGTGGCCCTCGGGCAGTTCCAGGCCGAGCAGTTCGACCCGCAGCAGCAGGGCCGACAGCGGGTTGCGCAGCTGGTGCGAGGCGTCCGCGACGAAGGCCTTCTGCTGGTCCATGGCGAGCACCACGTGGTCCGCCATCTCGTTGAACGAGCGGGCCAGCCGCTGGAGTTCGGGCGGTCCGCCGCCGGGGGCGACCCGGGCGGCCATCCGGCCGGTGGCGATGTCGTGGGTGGCCCGGTCCAGGGTGCGCACCGGGCGCAGCACCCACTCGGTGAGCCGGACGGCGAGCAGCACGGCGACGATCATCGCGGCGGCCTCGCCCGCGACGATCACCAGCCACTTGTGCAGCACCCGGGTGCGCAGCGCCTCGGTCGGGGACTCGCTCAGCACCACCGCGACCACGTCGCCGTCGCGCACCACCGGGGCGGCGACGATGATCGTCCGGTCCGGCGTCCACGGCCAGACCTGCGGCGGGTTGTGGCTGCGCCGCCCGTCCAGCGCCTCCTGGAAGGCCTGGGCGCCCCAGCCCTCGCCGGGCACCCGCCAGTCGCCCGGGGCGGCGGCGATCGCCACCCCGTCGCGCTGGAAGATGCCCAGGCGGACGCCGTACAGGTCGTGGTAGCGGCGGACCTCGGAGAGGATCGCGCGCTGCCGGCTGAGGTCGCCCGGGGCGGGTTCCGGTTCGCCCTTGCGGGCGGAGTCGGCGGCGCCGGAGGTGGGCAGGTCCTGGGCGAGGCGGGCGGCGTCGTCGAGCCGGTCGACGACGACCTTGGTCTGCTCGGCCGCCGCGACCGCCGCCGCGAGCGGCAGCCCCAGGGCGGCCAGGACGCAGAGCATGAGGGCGATCAGGATGCCGAGCAGGCGGGTACGCACGTGCGGTCAGTGCTCCGCGGGAGCGGGGGCGGACGGGGCGGGGGCCGACGGGGCGGGGGCGGCCGGCGCCGGACAGTCGGGGATCAGCCGGTAGCCGACCCCGCGCACGGCCTCGACCAGGCCGGGCAGCGCCAGCTTGTTGCGCAGCGAGCCGATGTGCACCTCCAGGGTGCGCCCGTTGCCCTCCCAGCCGCTGCGCCAGACCTCGCTGAAGATCTGCTCGCGCCGGTAGACCACGCCCGGGCTCTGGGCGAGCAGCGCCAGCAGGTCGAACTCCTTGCGGGTGAGCGGCACGTCGCGGCCGTCCACGCTGACCCGGCGGCGCTCCCGGTCGATCCGGATGCCGCGGGACTCCAGCGGGCCGCGCTGCTGCGGCACGGTGTCGGGCGCGGGCACCGGCACCGCGGCGGGGGCGGCGCCGCGGCGGGCCACGGCGTGGATGCGGGCGAGCAGCTCGCCCATGTCGTACGGCTTGGTGACGTAGTCGTCGGCGCCCAGGTTGAGGCCGTGGATCCGGGAGCGGACGTCGGCGCGGGCGGTGACCATGATCACCGGGACGCCGCTGCCGGCCCTGATCCGGCTGCACACCTCGAAGCCGTCGCGGTCGGGCAGCCCGAGGTCGAGCAGCACCACGCGGTACGGCTCGTTGCCGTCCGGCACCAGGGCGTCCAGCGCCTCGTGCCCGCTGCGGGCGTGCCGGACCTGGAAGCCGTGCCGGCCCAGCACCGCGACCAGCGCGGCGGCCACGCGTTCGTCGTCCTCGACGAGCAGAAGTCGCATCCTGTTCTCCTCCTTCCCCCACCTGATCACCAGTGATCACCGGGCCGATCGGTCAGGTCCCGGTCCTGCGCAGTATGAGCCAGTGAACGGCCCGACGCCAGGTTCGACCGCGCACCGGGCCCGTGGGGGACGGGGAGCACCGGAGCGGATTCCCGCTGTGACATGCCCCGTCGGCGCCCGCGCGAACAGCGCGTGGGCGACGCGTGGCCGTTTCGTGATCCTCAAGTTCCGCTCAGATCGGCTGACGGCGAACGGTCACGGCTCCTAAGGTCGGCCCACCGGGGGCTGCGGCTCCGCCGGCCGCGGCCCCCGGATTCGCACCACCACTGCCTCCCAAGGGAGTTGAGACTTCTCGGGCAGGCGTTATTCGACGACAGAGGGAGCAGGCGCGATGACCGAGAGCCCGGTCGAGGACTCAACCACCGCAGCCGCCCCCCTGGTCGTGCTGAGCAAGGTCAACAAGCACTACGGCGCGCTGCACGTGCTGCAGGACATCGACCTCAGGATCGCCCAGGGCGAGGTGGTCGTACTGATCGGCCCGTCCGGATCGGGCAAGTCGACGCTCTGCCGGACGATCAACCGGCTGGAGACGATCGACTCCGGCACGATCACCATCGACGGCCGGCCGCTGCCCGACGAGGGCAAGGAGCTGGCCCGGCTGCGCGCCGAGGTTGGCATGGTGTTCCAGAGCTTCAACCTGTTCGCGCACAAGACCGTGCTGGAGAACGTGGTCATCGGCCAGGTGAAGGTGCGCAAGGTGCCCCGCCCGCAGGCCGAGAAGACCGCCCGGGAGCTGCTGGAGCGGGTCGGCGTCGGCGCGCAGGCGGACAAGTTCCCGGCCCAGCTCTCCGGCGGCCAGCAGCAGCGCGTGGCGATCGCCCGGGCGCTGGCGATGAAGCCCAAGGTGATGCTCTTCGACGAGCCCACCTCGGCGCTGGACCCGGAGATGGTCAACGAGGTGCTGGAGGTCATGCGCCAACTGGCCGCGGACGGCATGACGATGGTCGTGGTCACCCACGAGATGGGCTTCGCGCGCTCCGCCGCCAACCGGGTGCTGTTCATGGCCGACGGGAAGATCGTCGAGCAGAACACCCCGGACGCCTTCTTCACCGCGCCGCGCTCCGACCGCGCCAAGGACTTCCTCTCGAAGATCCTCCACCACTGACGCTTCGAGACCAGCGGGGCCGCCCCCCGGCATCGTCACCGGTGCCGGCCGGTCCCGCCGTGCAACGCCTTCCAGACGCCAGAGCCCGGTTGACACCGCGGCCCACCCCCAGGAGAACCCTCATGAGGACGTCCCGCACCCTCGCCGTCGCGCTCTGTGCCGTCGCGCTCACCGCCACCGCCGCCTGCGGCAAGGACGGCACCCCCGGCACCACCGCCGCGAGCAGCGGCGGCAGCGCCGCCCCGGCGCTGCCGACCTACACGGTCAAGACCGACGTCAAGGTCGACTCCGCGGTCCTCGCCGAGGCCAGGAAGCGCGGCCAGCTGATCATCGGCGCCAAGGCCGACCAGCCGAACCTCGGCTGGGAGGACGTCGCCAGCGGCGACCGCAGCGGCTTCGACATCGAGATCGCCAAGATGATCGCCGCCGACCTCGGCTTCACCCCGCAGCAGATCAAGTGGCAGACCCTGGTCTCCTCGCAGCGCGAGCCGGCCATCGCCAAGGGCCAGATCGACTTCTACGTCGGCACCTACAGCATCAACGACGAGCGCAAGAAGAGCGTCTCCTTCGCCGGCCCGTACTACATCGCCGGCCAGGACCTGCTGGTGAAGGCCGACAACACCTCGATCACCGGCGCGGAGAGCACCGGCGGCAAGAACGTCTGCACCGCCACCGGCTCGACCTCGATCAAGAACATCCAGCAGTACAACCCGAAGGTCACGCAGTTCGACACCTACTCGGCCTGCGTCGAGAAGCTGATGTCCGGCGAGGTCGACGCGGTCACCACCGACGACGCGATCCTCAAGGGCTACGCCTCCAAGTACGCCCCCAAGCTCAAGGTGGTCGGCA
This sequence comes from Kitasatospora sp. NPDC001225, assembly GCF_053597855.1. NCBI lineage: Bacteria > Bacillati > Actinomycetota > Actinomycetes > Kitasatosporales > Streptomycetaceae > Kitasatospora > Kitasatospora sp. NPDC001225. The sequence goes on along the minus strand of NZ_JBSFJC010000107.1, from coordinate 16,142 downwards.
AGCCGTTCACCAAGGAGAACTACGGCGTCGGCCTCAACAAGGACGACAAGGCGCTGCGCGACGCCATCAGCGACGCCCTCAAGGCCCACGAGGACAACGGCGACTGGAAGAAGGCCTACGACGCGACCCTGGGCGCCTCCGGCTCCGCCGCGCCGGACGTCCCGGCCCTCGAGCGCTACTGACCCGCCCGCCGTACGTCGACTTCCCGACCATGAACTGAGAGGAGGGCCGCCGGATGGGGTTCCTGTTCGAGGACGACAACTTCGCGTTGTTCCGCGACGGCTTCCTACAGACGATCGAGGTGAGCGCGCTCAGCGCTCTGCTCGCCCTGCTGCTGGGCACCCTGCTGGCGGCCTTCCGGGTCTCCCCGGTGCCGGTCCTGCGCGCCTTCGGCACCGCCTGGGTCACGCTCTTCCGCAACACCCCGCTGACCCTGCTGTTCTTCGCCGTCACCTTCGGCCTGCCGCCGCTGGGCGTGCACTTCAGCCACCTGGTGTTCGCGGTGCTGGCGCTCGGCGGGTACACCGCCTCGTTCGTCTGCGAGGTGATCCGCTCCGGCATCAACACCGTGCCGCTCGGCCAGGCGGAGGCCGCCCGCAGCCTGGGCATGTCCTTCGGCCAGACCCTCACCCTGGTCGTCCTGCCGCAGGCCGCCCGGACCGTCCTGGGCCCGATGAGCAGCGTGTTCATCGCCCTGCCCAGGAACTCGGCGATCGCCGGCGCGTTCAGCGTCTCCGAGCTGTACAGCGCCCAGCAGACCTTCTCCGAGCGCGGCTTCTCGATCTTCGCCATCTTCTTCTGGGTGGCCTGCGCCTACCTGCTGATCAGCGCGACGATCGCCACGTTCTTCCGCTTCCTGGAATCCCGACTGGCGGTGGCCCGATGAGTGTTCTGAACCGCCAGGCTTCGGCCAGCGTCCTCTACGACGCCCCCGGCCCGAAGGCCCGCACCCGGTACCGCGCGTTCGGCATCCTCTCGGTGCTCGGCATCGCCGGTCTCCTCTGGTACGTCTTCACCGCGCTGAACGACAACGGCCAGTTCGACCCCGACCTGTGGGACCCGTTCCAGTACAACTTCGTCCAGCAGATGATCCTGGACGGCCTGCTGGCCACCCTGAAGGCCTTCGGGCTGGCGGCGGTCTTCTCGCTCGCCCTGGGCGCCCTGCTGGCGGCCGGTCAGCTCTCCGACCACAAGCCGGTCCGCTGGTTCTGCACGGCCTTCACCCAGTTCTTCCGGGCGATGCCGCTGCTGATCCTGATCGTCGGGCTCTACTACGCCTTCTTCGCCAAGGAGTCGATGTGGGCGCTGGTGCTCGGCCTCACCCTCTACAACGGGGCGGTCCAGGCCGAGATCATCCGCAGCGGCGTCAACGCCGTCCCGCGCGGCCAGGGCGAGGCGGCGTACGGGCTCGGTATGCGCAAGACCCAGGTGATGACGTCGATCCTGGTGCCGCAGGCCGTCCGTTCGATGCTGCCCTCGATGATCGGCCAGCTGGTCGTCACCCTCAAGGACACCTCGCTCGGTCTGATCATCACCTACCAGGAGCTGCTGTTCATCGGCAAGAAGATCGCCAGCCAGCCGATGAACGCCGCGGGCTTCCCCTACATCCCCGTGGTGCTGGTGATCGGACCGATCTACATCGCGATGTGCCTCCTGTTGACCGCGCTCGCACGCTGGATCGAAGCACGCGGCCGTCGCGGCGCGAACCGGCGCACTTCAGCTTCTGCTTGACGGACACGCAGGCGAACTGTTGCATTGCTCTTCGTGACACCTCCCGGGAGCATCCACGCGGCATATGCGGCAGCGGTAACTGACGCCGGCCGATCGGCCGGTTCGTGCCCGGAGGTTCCCTCATGGACCCGGTGATCGTGGTCGGGGCCGGACCGGTCGGTCTGGCCCTGGCCCTCGCCCTGGCCCGGCACGAGGTCCCCACCATCGTCCTGGACGAGGGCTCCGGCCTCTGCCCGGAAGGCCCGCGCAGCCTCGTCCTCGGCGCCGACACCGCCGCCTTCCTGACCCGGATCGGCTACCCGCGGGCCGTCTCGGACTCCGCGCTGTGGGACTCCTTCGCCGTCTGGCGCCGCCGCCAGGAGGTGCTGCGGATCGACCTCACCGACTCGCCCACCTACCACCTGCCCCAGCACCGCCTCCAGCGCGGGCTGCGCGACGCCCTGACCGGCACCCCGCTGATCAGGCTGGTCCCGCTCAACCGGGTCGTCGAGCTCGAACAGGACCGGGACGGCGTCAGCCTCCGCACCACGGGCACCCAGGACGGCTCCACCACCTGGTGGCGCGGCAGCCACCTGGTCGGCTGCGACGGCGCCAGATCCACCGTCCGCAAGCTCCTGAAGATCCGCTTCCCCGGCCGCCCGGCGGTCGACCGCAACGCCATCGCCACCGTCCGGGTCGACCTGCCCTTCGACGGCGCCCGGCTGCACCGCGAGCCCCCGTGGCGGGGCGACCGCGAGGCCTCCGCCCGTCCGCTGCCGGACGGCGTCTGGCGGCTCGACTGGCGGCTGCCCCCCGGCCGCCCCGCCGCCACCGAGACCGTCGACCCGCACGCCACCTGGCCCGGCATCGTCACCGGCGACACCCTGCTCACCCGGGTCACCTCCACCCTCACCGGCTGGTGCGGCGAACTGCCCCGCTTCGAACTGCTGGCCGCCGCCGACCACACCGCCCAGCAGCGGCTCGCCGCCCGCTTCCGCAGTGGCCGCTGCTTCCTGGCCGGCGACGCCGCCCACCTGCACGGCGCGCTCGGCATGCAGAACCTCGCGGACGGGCTGCGCGACGCCGACAACCTCGCCTGGCGGCTCGCCCTCGCCTGGCACCTCCACTCCGGCGGCCCGCAGCCCGGCGGCTCCCTGCTGGACGGCTACGAGGCCGAGCGGCGCGGGGCGGTCGGCGCCCGGCTGCGCGCGGTCGACCAGTCCATGCCGCTGCTGCGCCCGCTGCGCGGCTGGCAGCAGACCCGGCGCTCGCTGCTGGTCGGCGGCTTCCGCAAGCACGCCCCGCTGCTCGCCGACGGCCAGCTCGGCACCGGCCGGTTCGGCGGCGCGCCCGCCTACCCGGCGGCGCCCTCCGGCGTCCCGGCCCGGGTCCCGGTGCAGCGCGGCGCGCGCGGCACCACCTCGCTCAGCGAGCTGCTGCCCGCCACCGCCCCCGGCGTACTCGTCCCGGACCTGCCGGTGCTCGCCGACGACGGCACCCCCGACCACCTGCACGCCCGGCTCGGCACCACCTTCCTGCTGCTGCTGGTCGCCCCCGGCACCGCCGTCTGGTCCTCCGAGCACTGGCTCGGCGCCGGCCTGATGCCCCGCCTCGCCGAGGTCGCCGCCGCGCTGCCCGTCCCCGCCGAGGTGCTGGTCACCGAGGACTACCCGGGCGCCGGGCCGCACACCGTCCTGCTGATCCGCCCGGACGGCCACCTGGTCGGCACCACCCAGGGGGCCGTCGCCGAGGACCTGCTCGCCCTCGCCGACCGCGCCCGCGGCGGCCCGGCCACGCTCGGCCCAGCCCCCGACCCGGCCGAGCAGCCCTCGCCCCAGCAGGTGGACTCCCCGAGCTGAGGCCTCCGGGCCGCGGCGGGCCACGGTCTCAGCCGGCCACCGCCGTGGCCCGGCTCTCGCGGACCACCGTCACCCGGATCTGGCCCGGGTACGTCAGCTCGGTGGAGACCTGGCGGGCGACCTCACGGGCGATCAGCTCCGCACCGAGGTCGTCCACCGCGTCCGGACGGACCATCACCCGCACCTCGCGGCCCGCCTGCATCGCGAACACCTCGGCCACGCCCTCGTGCGAACGCGCGATCTCCTCCAGCCGCGCCAGCCGCCGGACGTACAGCTCCAGCGACTCCTTGCGCGCACCCGGCCGGCCGCCCGAGCAACCGTCCGCGGCCTGGGTCAGCACGGCCGTCACGGTGCGCGGATCGACCTCGTTGTGGTGGGCGGCGATCGCGTGCACCACCTCGGCGGACTCCCCGTACCGCCGGGCGAGCTCCGCGCCGACCGCGGCGTGGCTGCCCTCCGACTCGTGGGTGAGCGCCTTGCCGATGTCGTGCAGCAGCGCCGCGCGCCGCACCGGCTCCGGGTCCACCCCGAGCTCGGCGGCCATCATCCCGGCCAGGTGCGCGGACTCCAGCAGGTGCCCGAGCACGTTCTGCCCGTACGACGCCCGGTAGCGCAACGAGCCCAGGGTGCGGACGAGTTCGGGGTGCACCCCGTCGACCCGGGCCTCCAGCAGGGCGTCCTCGCCGGCCCGGACGCAGCTCTGCCCGACCTCCTCGCGGCTGCGCTCGTACAGGCTCTCGATCCGGGTCGGGTGGATCCGGCCGTCCTCGACCAGCTGCTCCAGGGTGAGCCGGGCGGTCTCCCGGCGGACCGGGTCGAAGCAGGACAGCTGCACCGACTCGGGGGTGTCGTCGACGATCAGGTTCACGCCGGTGACCGCCTCGAAGGCGCGGATGTTGCGGCCCTCGCGGCCGATGATCCGGCCCTTCATGTCCTCGTTCGGCAGCCGCAGGACGGTGACGGCGCTCTCCGCGGTCTGCTCCGTCGCCAGCCGCTGGACCGCCCCGGCGACGATGTCCCGGGCCCGGCGCTCGCCCTCCTCCCGGGCCTCGCGCTCGATCTCCCGGACGGTGACCGCGGCCTCCCGCCGGGCCGAGTCCTCGGCCTCCCGCAGGAGTTCGGCGCGGGCCTGCTCGGCGGAGAGCCCGGCGGCCCGCTCCAACGCCGCCGCCCGCCGGGCGACCAGCGCCTCGGCCTCGCCCCGGGACTGCTCCACCTCGGCGGAGCGCTCGGCCAGTTCGTCCTCCCGGCGGCGCAGCCTGCGCAGCTCCTCGGCCATGTCCTCCTCGCGGCGGGCCAGTTCGGTCCGCTGCCGGGCGGACTGCTCCTCGGCCCACCGGCGGGCCTGCTCGGCCTCGGCCAGCGCACCGCGCCGGGCCGCCCGGAGCCGCCTGATCGCCAGCCCGGCGGCGGCCACGACCACCAGCAGCAGGAGTGCGGCCGATCCGGCGACCGGCACCAGTGAGCCGCCCGGGCCGGTGCCCGCCGAGATCCCCATTCCCGCCCACTCCCCCGTCGCCGCGCGCGCCGCCGTCCGGAGGCGCCCCGGGCACTGAAGGCGAGGCTAGGTGGGGGTCACGGGAGGGTCAAGAGTTGACCTGGTCCACTCCAAGACACCTACAGAACTGCCACTACTCCCGACCCGACGGTTCACTCCACTCCTCTTCCAGCGCGCTGCGCACCACCCGGAACGCCAGTCCTTCGGAGTAGCCGCGCCGGGCCAGCATCCCGACCAGCCGCCGGGTGCGGACCTGGGTGTCCAGCCCCCGGGTGGACCGCAGCTTGCGCTCGACCAGCGCCCGGGCCGCGTCCGTCTCGTCGTCGTGGTCGAGCTGGGCGACGGCCTGCTCGACCAGGTCGGCGGCGACGCCCTTGGTGCGCAGCTCCTGGGCCAGCGCCCGCCGGGACAGGCCCCGGACGGCGTGCCGGGACTCCACCCAGGCCGCGGCGAAGGCCGCGTCGTCGATCAGCCCGACCTCTTCGAGCCGGGTGAGCACCGCGTCGGCGGCCTCCTCCGGGATCTCCCGCTTGCGCAGGGCGTCGGCGAGCTGCTTGCGGGTCTTGGCGGCGCCGGTCAGCAGCCGCAGGCAGATGTCCCGGGCGCGGGTCTCCGGGTCGGCCGACTCCTCGGCCTGCTTCCGGGAGGTACGGCCGGAGCCCTCCTCCCCGGGCAGCCCGGTGGCGGAGCGGCCCCGGCGCCCGCCGCGACGGGAGGCCGAGGCGGCCACACCCCCGTGACCGGCCGCCTCGCCGCCGCCGCGGCCGCTCTCCACGGCCGTCGGTGTCGAAGCGGGCCCGGCCGCTTCGGTTTGCTCGGCCTCCAGGGCCGAGCGCCGCCGCCGGCGGCCGGTGGGCAGCTCGGAGGCGGAGACCAGGCCGAGCGCCTCGACCGGGGTTTCCGCCGGCTCCGGCCCGGGCGCCGCGCCGCGCACCGCCCGGGTCGGAGCCAGGTCGAACTCCGGCTCGGCGCCGGATGCCCACTGCGCGGTGGACGGACGGCCGCGCCGGGAGCGCGAGGCCCGGGGCTTCGCGGCCACCGGCTCGGGCTCCTCCGCGACGGCGGCGAACCAGTCCGGCGGCCCGTGCTCGTCCTCCTCCGCGACCGCGGCGAACCAGTCCGGCGGCCCGTAGTCGTCGTCCTCCGGGCCCGCCGGGCCGCCGCCCACCGTGTCGTACTGCGTCAACGGCTCAGGCCTTGGCCGCCGCCGTCTTCTTCGCCGCGGCCGTCTTGGTGGCGGTCGCGGTGATCGGCTTGGCCGCGCCGTCGGCGGCGGCCTCGGCACTCTCCTCGGCCGGCTCCTCCACCTTCGGGCCGATGCCGAGCTTGCCCTTGATCTTCCGCTCGATCTCGTCGGCGAGCTGCGGGTTGTCCCGCAGGAAGTTGCGGGCGTTCTCCTTGCCCTGGCCGAGCTGGTCGCCCTCGTAGGTGTACCAGGCGCCCGACTTGCGGATGAAGCCGTGCTCCACGCCCATGTCGATCAGGCCGCCCTCGCGGCTGATGCCCACGCCGTAGAGGATGTCGAACTCGGCCTGCTTGAACGGCGCGGCGACCTTGTTCTTGACCACCTTGACGCGGGTGCGGTTGCCGACCGCCTCGGTGCCGTCCTTCAGGGTCTCGATCCGGCGGATGTCGAGGCGGACCGAGGCGTAGAACTTCAGCGCCCGGCCACCGGTCGTGGTCTCCGGCGAACCGAACATCACGCCGATCTTCTCGCGCAGCTGGTTGATGAAGATCGCGGTGGTGTTCGACTGGTTCAGCGCACCGGCGATCTTGCGCAGCGCCTGGCTCATCAGCCGGGCCTGCAGACCGACGTGCGAGTCGCCCATCTCGCCCTCGATCTCGGCGCGCGGCACGAGCGCAGCGACCGAGTCGATGATCACCAGGTCGATCGCGCCGGAGCGGATCAGCATGTCGGTGATCTCCAGCGCCTGCTCACCGGTGTCCGGCTGGCTGACCAGCAGGGCGTCGGTGTCCACGCCGAGCTTCTTGGCGTACTCCGGGTCGAGCGCGTGCTCCGCGTCGACGAACGCGACCGTGCCGCCGGCCTTCTGGGCGTTGGCGGCCAGGTGCAGGGTCAGGGTGGTCTTGCCGGAGGACTCGGGGCCGTAGATCTCGACCACGCGGCCACGCGGGATGCCGCCGACCCCGAGGGCGACGTCCAGGGCGGTGGACCCGGTGGAGATCACCTCGACCGGCTCGTTGGCCTTCTCGCCGAGGCGCATCACCGAGCCCTTGCCGAACTGCCGCTCGATCTGGGCGAGCGCGGTCTCAAGGGCCTTCTCGCGATCCGTACCTGCCATGGCTTTTTCCCTCGGGTTCTGTGCTGTGCGCTTCATCGTCCTCGACGCTAGCGCGTCCCACTGACAAACGGGCCCGGCCGGGCTCCGCCTGTGGAAAACTCCACGCCGGAGAGTACAAAGAACATCTGTTCGATTCAAGCGTCGCACGTCCGGGCCCCGCCGCCCCCGGGGACACCCCGGGGGCGGCGCCCCGGGTCACTCCCCGCGCCTCGCCCCGTCCCCGCCGACCATCCGGCGCAGCCGCCGGGCCGCCTCCCGGCGCAGCTCCCGCCGGGCCCGCCGCTGCTCGCCCCGGTCGATCCGCGGGTCGGTGGCCACCTCGTACCGCCGCACGTACGTCCCCACGAAGCCCTGGAGCGTCGCCGCCGCCGGGATCGCGATCACCGCGCCGACCGCGCCGAGCAGCGCCGCGCCCGCGATCACCGAGCCGAAGGCCACCGCCGGGTGCACGTCCACCGTCCGCGCGGTGATCCTCGGCTGCAGCAGGTAGTTCTCGATCTGCTGGTACACCACCACGAAGACCAGCACCCAGAGCGCGTCCACCGGCTTCACCGTCAGCGCCACCAGCACCGGCAGCGTCCCGGCCAGGTAGGTCCCGAGGGTCGGCACGAACTGCGACATGACGCCGACCCAGACCGCCAGCGCCGCCGCGTACGGCAGGCCGAGCAGTTCGAACATCACCCAGTGCCCGGCGGCCGACACCACCGCGAGCAGCGCCCGGGAGTACAGGTAGCCGCCGGTCTTGGCGAGCGCGATCTCCCAGGCCCGCAGCACCTCGGCCTGCTTGGCGGGCGGCAGCATCGAACAGACCGTCCGGCGCACCCGCGGGCCCTCGGCGGTGAAGTAGAAGGTGAACAGCCCGACCGTGAAGGCCTTGAAAAGCCCGCCGATCACGGTGGACGAGACGCCCCAGGCGTTGTCGGCGGCCTGCTGGACGTAGGTCTCGATGGTGCCGGAATCCTTGAGCAATCGATTCTGCAACTCGCCCAGCGAGAGGTCCTGGTGGAAGGTCCGGTTGATCCAGTCGATCAGGTTGTCGACCAGGTGCGGGAGGTCCCCCGCGAGCTTCGCCACCTGGTCGACCAGCAGGGTGCCGAGCGCGGCGAGGAAGCCCACCACCGCGACCCCGACCGCCACGAACACCAGGAAGGTCCCGACCCCCCGGCGCACCCCCCGCGCGGCCATCCGGTCCACGGCCGGCTCCAGCGCCAGCGACAGGAAGAACGACACCAGCAGCATCACGAACAGGTCGATCAGCTGCCGGAACGCCCAGTCCGCGAGCTGGAAGGCCCCCACCAGCACCAGGAACAGCACCATCGCCCGCGGCAGCCAACGCGGCATCCCGCCGCCCCACAGACCCCCACCCGCCGGAGCGCCCTCGGCGTCCCGGTCCGAATTCTTCTGTTCCGCGCTATTTGTCACCCGAACAGTCTGTCCCATGCCCCCGGGGGGCCGGCAGTCAGCGCAGCACCCCGGAGACGCCCTGGGTGTCGCAGACCACCCGCCAGACCTCCTTGGCCTCCCAGCCCGCCTCCAGCGCCTGCCGCACCGTCCGCCCGCCCAGCTCGCTCATCACGTGGTCGGTCGCGAACGACTCCGCGTACGCCTCCCCGAAGTGCGCGTACATCCGTCGCCAGAACTCCGTCAGCCTCATGCCCCAAGTATCCCGGACCGGGCCCGCCACTCCCCGGCCGTCAGCGCGTACTCGACCTCGCCGTGCTCGCTGCCCGGGATCATCTCCGGGTAGTCCTCGTGGAACGTGCGGACGTACGACAGCCCGCTCTTCTCCATCACCCGCCGCGAGCCCGCGTTCACCGCCATGGTGTACGCCACCACCCGCTCCACCCCCAGCTCCGCGAACCCGAGCCGGACCAGCGCCCGCGCCCCCTCCGTCGCGTAGCCGCGCCCCCACGCGGCCTGCCGCAAGCGGTACCCGAGCTCGACCTCCCCGCGCTCCCCCTCCCGAGTCGGCCGGAACTCGAACCACCCCAGGAACGCCCCGCCCGCCCGCTCCTCGGCCGCCCACCAGCCGAGGTCGCCGTAGCGCCGGTAGTGCTCCAGGTAGCGCGGCAGCAGCTCCCCCTCGACCCACTCCCGCGGACTCGGCTTCCCCCCGGTGAGGAAGCGCATCACCGCAGGGTCCCCGTCCAGCTCCACGAGCCGGTCCGCGTCCGCCGTCGTGAAGCGCCGCAGCACCAGCCGCTCGGTCGTCAGGAACACGGCCGCACCCGAATCACCCATGCCCCGATCCTCACCCCCGTCCCACCGCCCCGTCACCTGCTTTTCCCCGCCCCACCACCCGACGGGCGCGCGGGGCGCGGCCCGCGCCCCCGTCACCGGGGCAGCACCAGCAGCCCCGCCCCGAAGTACTGCCGTTCCCCGCAGCCCAGGAGCCCCGGGGGGCACCCCGGCGCCGCCGCCCCGGCCAGCAGCGCGGCCAACCCGTCCGCCCCCAGCTCCGGGTGCAGGGCCGCCGCCACCGCCACCGCCCCGGTCACGTGCGCGGCCGCCATCGAGGTCCCCGCCAGCGCCGCGTACCGCCCGTCCGGCCAGTCGGAGACGACCGCCCCCTGCGGCCCGCCGTCCGGGTCGCCGCCGGGCGCGGCCAGCGAGACCCGTCCACGCCCATAGTTGGAGTAGGCCGCCGGGTGCCCGTCCCGGTTCACCGCCGTGACGGTGACCACCCCGGGCAGCTCACCGGGCAGCCGTACGCACTCCGTGCCCAGGTGACGCAGGGGCGCCGGCCCCGAGACCCGGTCGTTGGGGCTCCGCTCGTCGGTCCGCGAGGCGCCGAGGTCCTGCCCGTCGTTGCCCGCCGAGGCGACCACCACCGCCCCCGCCCGACGGGCGTACCCGGCGGCCCGCCCGACGGCCGCGATCAGCGCGGCCTGGTCCGCGTCCCCGGGGCAGTTGTACTTCCACGGGTCGGCGAAGTAGCTGTTGTTGACCGCCTTGGCCCCGTGGTCGGCGGCCCAGAGCATGCCGCAGACGATGTTCTCCGCGTAGTACTGCCCGAGCGGCCCGAGCAGCCGGACGGCGGCGATCCGCACCCCGGGCGCCACCCCGGTGACGCCGTGGCCGTCCCGGGTGGCGCCGACGATCCCGGCGACGTGCGTGCCGTGGCCGCTCTCGACCACCCCGGGGTCGGGCCGCCAGGCGCCGGTACGGGCGTCGGGCCGGCCGTCCGCGCAGGAGGCGGAGGCCTTCGGGTCGACGGCGGCCCGCAGGTCCGGGTGGGTGTCGTCGACCCCGGAGTCCAGCACCGCGACCAGCACCCCGTGCAGCGCGTCGGCGCTCGGTGCGGCACCGCCGGAGACCGCCGAGGCGTCCGCCGCCCCGCGGGCGGCACCGCCGAGCATGGCGAGGTTCCAGGCGCCCGCCTCCCCCGGATCGGGCACCGTGACGGTCTCCCCGTCCATCCGGTCGCCGCCCGCCCGGCCACCGGTCCCGGCCCCCGCCGTGAAGTCCCCCGCCCCCGTCACCGCCCGCGGCGGCGCGACCACCGGCGCGGTCCTGGTCGCCCCGACGGCGGCGATCCCGGGCCGGCCCCGCACCCGGTCGGCGAACGGGCCGGTCGCGTACACCAGCACGGCCCCGATCTGCGGGTACTCCTGGACCACCTGCCCGCCCGCCGCCCGGCTCTCCGCCCCGGCCCGGGCGGCGCCGGCGGCGTCCTCGCCCTCGGCCAGCACCAGGTAGCTGAGGTACGCCCGCCCCGCCCCGGACACGGACGGGACGGCGCCGCCCACCACGAGCGCCATCAGCAGCATCGCAAGCAGCGCCCGGGCGGGCCCGCGGACCCGACGGCGTCGGGCGGGCCCGCCCGACGGGTGCGCCTGCGCCATCGCACGGTCTCCGCTCGTCGGTCCGGTGGGTCACGGGTGGATCACCCATCCGATTCCTCACCATATGAGCGGATTGTGGTTTCTGCTCCCCGGCTTGCACCCCTCCTCCGAACCTCCCGCCCGCCCCCGCTTGTCGGTCCCACCCGGCACCATGGGGGCATGGCGCCCCAGCACCCGACCCCGTCCGCCGACGACCCCCTGGCCGGCTTCGCCCCGGCCACCCGGGCCTGGTTCACCGGTGCCTTCTCCGCCCCCACCGCCGCGCAGGCCGAGGCCTGGCAGGCCATCCAGCGGGGGACGGACGTCCTGGTGGTCGCCCCCACCGGCTCCGGCAAGACGCTGGCCGCCTTCCTCTCCGCCCTCGACCGGCTCAGCACCACCCCTCCCCCCGCCGAGCCGAGGCACCGCTGCCGGGTCCTCTACGTCTCACCGCTCAAGGCCCTCGCGGTGGACGTCGAACGGAACCTGCGCGCCCCCCTGGCCGGCCTGCGCCAGGCCGCCGTCCGACTCGGCCTGCCCGAGCCCGAGGTCCAGGTCGCCATCCGCTCCGGCGACACCCCGGCCGCCGACCGCCGCCGCTTCGCGACCCACCCGCCGGACATCCTGATCACCACCCCCGAGTCGCTGTTCCTGCTGCTCACCTCCGCCTCCCGGGAGGCCCTGCGCGGCGTGGACACGGTGATCCTGGACGAGGTGCACGCGGTCGCCGGCACCAAGCGCGGCGCGCACCTCGCGCTCAGCCTGGAACGGCTGGACGAACTGCTGGACCGCCCGGCCCGCCGGATCGGCCTGTCCGCGACGGTCCGCCCGGTCGAGGAGGTGGCCCGCTTCCTGAGCCCGCGGCGCGGCGCCGCCGTGGTCCAGCCCGCCGCCGCCAAGGAGTTCGACCTCTCGGTGGTCGTCCCCGTCCCCGACCTGGACGACCTGCCCGCCGCCCCGGCCACCGGCGGCGCCGCCGGCACCGACCCGCAGCGGCAGGCCTCGATCTGGCCGCACGTCGAGGAGCGGATCGTCGACCTGGTCGAGGCGCACCGCTCGACCATCGTCTTCGCCAACTCCCGCCGGCTGGCCGAGCGGCTGTGCAACCGGCTGAACGAGATCGCCTACGAGCGCGCCACCGGCACCACCGTCCCCGAGGCGCACTCCCCGGCCGAGCTGATGGGCGGTTCGGGCGCGGCCAAGGGCGCGCCCCCGGTCATCGCCCGGGCCCACCACGGCTCCGTCTCCAAGGAGCAACGGTCGCTCGTCGAGGAGGAGTTGAAGGCCGGCCGGCTGCCCGCCGTGGTCGCCACCTCCAGCCTGGAGCTGGGCATCGACATGGGCGCCGTCGAACTGGTCGTCCAGGTCGAGTCCCCGCCCTCGGTCGCCTCCGGCCTGCAGCGGGTCGGCCGGGCCGGCCACCAGGTCGGCGCCGTCTCCACCGGCGTCTTCTTCCCCAAGTACCGGGGGGACCTCGTCCAGTCCGCCGTGGTCACCGAGCGGATGCGGGCCGGCCGGATCGAGGCGCTGCGCATCCCGCGCAACCCGCTGGACGTGCTCGCCCAGCAGCTGGTCGCGATGACGGCCCTGGACACCTGGCCGGTGGACGACCTGCTCGCCGTGGTCCGCCGCGCCGCGCCCTTCGCGACCCTCCCGCAGTCCGCCTTCGACGCCGTGCTCGACATGCTGGCCGGCCGCTACCCCTCGGACGCCTTCGCCGAGCTGCGCCCCCGCCTGGTGTGGGACCGGGTGGCCGGCACCGTGACCGGCCGCCCCGGCGCCCAGCGACTGGCCGTCACCTCCGGCGGCACCATCCCCGACCGCGGCCTGTTCGGCGTCTTCATCGCGGGCTCGGACCCCGAGAAGAAGGGTGGTGGTGGGCGACGGGTGGGCGAGCTCGACGAGGAGATGGTCTACGAGTCCCGCGTCGGCGACGTGTTCACCCTCGGCACCACCTCCTGGCGGATCGAGGAGATCACCCACGACAAGGTGCTGGTCACCCCCGCCCCCGGCGTCCCCGGCCGGCTCCCGTTCTGGAAGGGCGACACGCTCGGCCGCCCGCTCGAACTCGGCCGCGCCCTCGGCGCCTTCACCCGCGAACTGGGCGCCCTGCCACCCGAGGCCGCCACCGAGCGCCTCAAGCGGGCCGGCCTGGACGACTGGGCGGCGGCCAACCTGCTGGACTACCTGGCCGAGCAGCGCGCCGCCTGCGGCCACCTCCCCGACGACCGCACCATCGTGGTCGAACGCTTCCGGGACGAGCTCGGCGACTGGCGGATCGTCGTCCACTCCCCCTTCGGCGCCCAGGTCCACGCCCCCTGGGCGCTCGCCCTCGGCGCCCGGCTGCGCGAGCAGCACGGCCTGGACCCGCAGGTCATGCACGCCGACGACGGCATCGTGCTGCGCCTGCCCGACGCCGACCTGCTGAGCCTCGACTTCGACTTCGGCAGCCCCTCGGCGCAGTCGGACCAGGACGAGGCCCCGGTCGGCGCCGACGCCACCCTGTTCGACCCAAGCGAGATCGAGCAGCTGGTCACCGACCAGGTCGGCGGCTCCGCCCTGTTCGCCTCCCGCTTCCGGGAGTGCGCCGGCCGCGCCCTGCTGCTCCCCCGCCGCAGCCCGGGCCGCCGCACCCCGCTCTGGCAGCAGCGCCAGCGCGCCGCCCAACTGCTCGAAGTCGCCTCCGAGTACGGCTCGTTCCCGATCGTCCTGGAGGCCGTCCGGGAGTGCCTGCAGGACGTCTTCGACGTCCCCGGCCTGGTCGAGCTGATGGGCGATCTGGAGTCCCGCGCCGTCCGCCTGGTCGAGGTCACCACCCCCGAGCCCTCGCCCTTCGCCCGCTCGCTGCTGTTCGGCTACGTCGCCCAGTTCCTCTACGAGGGCGACTCCCCGCTCGCCGAGCGCCGCGCCGCCGCCCTCTCGCTCGACTCCCGGCTGCTGTCCGAACTCCTCGGCCAGGCCGAGCTGAGCGAGCTGCTCGACCCGCGGGTGCTCGCCGAACTGGAGGCCGAGCTCCAACGCCTCGTCCCCGAGCGCCGGCTCAAGGACGCCGAGGGCGTCGCCGACGCCCTGCGCCTGCTCGGCCCGCTCTCCGAGGCCGAGTTGACCGTCCGCGGCGCCGAGCCGCTCTGGGCCCTGGAGCTGGAGGCCGCCCGCCGGGTGATCCAGGTCCGGATCGCCGGCGAGCGCCGCTGGGCCGCGATCGAGGACGCCGGACGGCTGCGCGACGCGCTGGGCACCCCGCTGCCGGTCGGCGTCCCGGAGGCCTTCACCGAGTCGGTCAAGGACCCGCTGGGCGATCTGATCGCCCGCCACGCCCGCACCCACGGCCCGTTCACCGCCGCCGAGGCCGCCGCCCGCTACGGCCTCGGCACCGCCGTGGTCACCGGCACCCTGCACCGCCTGACCGCCGCCGGCCGCCTGGTCCAGGGCCACTTCAGGCCCGCCGGGAGCCAGACCGACCCCGAGTGGCACACCGCCCCCGAGTGGTGCGACGCCGAGGTGCTGCGCCGGCTGCGCCGCCGCTCGCTCGCCGCCCTGCGCCACGAGGTCGAGCCGGTCCCGCCGCGCGCCCTGGCCGCCTTCCTGCCGCAGTGGCAGCACCTGGCCGGCCACCGGCTGCGCGGCCCGGACGGCCTGCTGCGGGTGGTCGAGCAGCTCCAGGGCACCGCCCTGCCCGCCTCCGCGCTGGAGAAGCTGATCCTCCCGGCCCGGCTCACCGACTACTCCCCCGGCCTGCTGGACGAGCTGATGGCGGCCGGCGAGATCGGCTGGTGCGGGGCCGGCGCCCTGCCCGGCAAGGACGGCTGGCTCAGCCTGCACCTCGCCGAGAACGCCCACCTGCTGCGCCCCGAGCCCGTCCCGCCCGCACTCACCCCGGTGCACAGCGCCCTGATGTCCGCGCTGGCCGGCGGCTACGGCCTGTTCTTCCGCCAACTCGTCCAGCAGCTCCCGGAGGAGACCGCCGAGCCGGAGGTCGTCGAGGCGCTCTGGGACCTGGTCTGGGCCGGTTTCGTCACCAACGACACCCTCGCCCCGCTGCGCGCCATGCTCGGCTCCGGCCGGACGGCGGGCGCCACCGCCCACCGCGCGCCCCGGTCCACCCCGCGCGGCCGCTACGGCGGTGCCGGCCGCGCCCTCGGCCGGGTCGGCGGCGCCCTGCGCAGCGGCCCGCCGACGGTGGCCGGCCGCTGGTCGCTGCTGCCCGCCTTCGCCGCCGACCCGACGGTCCGGGCCACCGCCCAGGCACAGAACCTGCTGGACCGCCACGGCCTGCTCACCCGGGGCGCGGTGGCGGCCGAACGGGTGCCCGGCGGCTTCGCCGGGGTCTACCGGGTGCTCGCCGCGATGGAGGAGCGCGGCCGGGCCCGCCGCGGCTACTTCGTCGAGGGCCTGGGCGGCGCCCAGTTCGCCATGGAGGGCGCGGCCGACCGGCTGCGCTCGGTGAACGGCCGGTTGGAGCGGGCCCGGGCGGCCGAGTGGCCGGCCGCCCCGGCGGGCGAGCCGCCGCAGACGCTGGTGCTGGCCGCCGCCGATCCGGCCAACGCCTACGGCGCGGCCCTGCCCTGGCCCGACCCGCCCGCGGCCCCCGACGGCAAGGAGCCCACCGCCCACCGCCCGGGCCGCAAGGCGGGCGCCCTGGTGGTCCTGGTGGACGGCGAGCCGGCGCTGTACGTCGAGCGCGGCGGCAAGTCCCTGCTGGCCTGGCCGGAGGACGAGGCCACCCGGGCGCTGGCGGCCGGGGCGCTCGCGGCCGCCGTCCGGGAGGGCGCGCTCGGCAGCGTCACGGTCGAACGGGCCAACGGCGAGCCCGCCCTGGGCTCGGCCCTGGGCCGCGCCCTGGAGGAGGCGGGCTTCCACGCCACCCCGCGCGGCCTGCGCCTGCGCCCCTGATCCATGGCCACGGAACCAGGGCCGGAAGACATCGGAGGCCGCGGGGTCGTCGACC